>JAKSCY010000371.1 GCA_022360355.1 Chlorobiales bacterium | reverse complement strand
CGTAAAGGTACGAAGCATATAGCAAAGGGCTATGGTCGAGTCGGGCATGATAACCCTTTCAACGGAAGAGTGTGAGATGTCCCTTTCATGCCAAAGGGCAACATTTTCCATTGCGGCAATGGAGTTTGAGCGGACGATCCTTGCCAGCCCTGTAAGGCGCTCAAAGGTAATGGGATTGCGTTTATGCGGCATTGCCGAACTGCCTTTCTGTCCCTTGCTGAAAAACTCCTCTGTTTCCCTGACCTCTGTGCGCTGCAGGTGGCGAAACTCAACGGAAAATTTTTCGATTGAGGAGGCTATGATTGCAAGAGTCGTAAGGAATTCAGCATGGCGATCACGCTGAAGAATCTGTGTTGAAATCGGTGAAGGCTTCAGGCCGAGTTTATCGCAGACAGCAGCTTCGATGTCAGGCGAAAGATGTTGATACGTGCCTACAGCGCCTGAAATTTTTCCTACGGAAACATTTTCAACGGCCCTTTTCAGCCTTTCGAGATTTCGGAGCATTTCCTGGCGCCAGAGCAGGAGCTTCAGGCCGAACGTCGTTGGCTCGGCATGGATTCCATGGGTTCTGCCCATTTCCAGAGTGTATTTGAATTCCACGGCTCTTTCGGCAAGCACTTCGATAAGCCTTTCGACATCTTTGAGAAGAATTCTGCCGGCGTCACGCATCTGCATTGCAAGGCAGGTATCGCCGACATCGGAAGAGGTCAGCCCCTCGTGAATATAGCGTGACTGGGGACCGACATACTGGTTGACGTTGGTGAGAAACGCGATGACATCGTGCTTGGTTTCCTTTTCGATTTCAAGGATTTCATCAACATTGAATCTTGCGTTTTCTTTGATCGCCTCAAGGGCTTCCCGAGGAACAATTCCTGCTTCGAAACGTGCCTCGACAGCCGCTATTTCCAGTTGCAGCCAGCGTTCAAACTTGGCTTCATCCGTCCAGATGGCTTTCATGTCTTTCGGTGAGTAACGTGGTATCACTGTGCTCTGGTTTTTATTGGATCAGTTCCGTCTGTCGATCCTGATTTTTGAAAAGCTTCAATATATCATTTACACCGGACTTCCGGCTACCCTAATGTTGCTATGAGTCTTGCATCTCCCGATACGTTTTTTTTATGTAATCGAGGGCAGCTTCACGGTCGTAGGGTATTTCTCCCTCAATTACGGCTGTTTCCATTTTTTTCTTTATGATTCCGACAAGGCGCCCTTCGGAAAGGCCGAGGGTTTGCATGATGTCGGTGCCGCTGATGGGCGGTCTCCACTTTGCAAGCAGATCCTTTTCGGCAACCTCCGTGATTTTCTTTTCCACGATTTTGAAGTTGTTCATGATCCTCTTGACTTTGCGCGGGTTTTTGCTGGTTACATCAGCCCTGCACAGCGTCATCAGATCATCAAGGTCTTCTCCTGCTTCATACATCAGTCTTCTTACGGCAGAATCAGTGATTTCACCCTTTGACAACGGGATAGGGCGATGATGCAGGCGTATCATTTTCTGTACATAAGGCAGGGGTTCAAGCGGCCAGCGCATGGAGTGGAATATTTTTTTGGAAAGCTTTGTGCCGACGGCGTCATGTCCGTGAAAAGTCCAGCCGGATGATTTATTGAAACGCTTGGTCAGAGGCTTTGCTATATCATGCAGGAGCGCGGAGATTCTCAGCCATAGATTGTGGCTGTTTTCGGACAATTTGTCGACAACCTGAAAGGTGTGAAGCAGCGTATCCTTGTGACCCAGACCGTCAACCTGTTCTACTCCGGCCATGGCGGTAAGTTCCGGGAAGATTTTGTGCAGGATCCCGGTTTCATAGAGAATCATAAGCCCGACAGACGGCTTTGGGCTTGCCATGATTTTCAGAAACTCCTGGCTTACGCGCTCTTTAGAGACAATAGTGATTCTCTCTGCCATTGAGGACATGGCGCTTATTGCCTGTTTGTCAAGATGAAAACCAAGCTGGCTCGAAAACCTTGCAGCTCTCATCATGCGCAAGGGATCATCCGAAAAGGTTTTCTCAGGTTCAAGAGGAGTCCTCAGGACTTTTTGCTGAAGATCGTTGTAACCGTTGAAAAGGTCGACAAGACAGTTTCGCTTGTTTTTGTTCAGCGGTATGGCAAAAGCGTTGATTGTAAAATCACGTCTTGAAAGATCATCTTCGAGAGAGCCGATTTCGGTGATCGGTTTTCTTGAATCAGGAGTATAGCTTTCCTTGCGGGCGCCCACAATTTCAAGCAATATCATTCCGGTTTCAGGTTGTTCCAGTTCGAGGCGTGCTGTCCGGAATCGTTCGAAAACGACAAAATTTTTCCCGTTCAGTTCTTTTTCAACCAGTTTCGCAAATGGTATGGGTTCACCGATAACCATGATATCTATATCACTGCTTGTTTTATGCATCAGGACATCTCTGACATAACCTCCGACAAGATAACAGGGGGTAACAGTCCGGTCGGCGATGTCGCCTATCCGGTAAAGAATATCGGGGAGGGAATTGTGTGGCAGTTTTTCCTTGCAGGGCATAAACGTATCAGGGTTCTCTAAGAATGTTTTTCCTTGTAAGTTTCCGCTATTCTGCTGTTTGCGGATCAGCCGGGGATTCGTGTTGTGCATCCAGTGCTTCTATCTCGTACCTGAACAAACTCATTGATATTATGGTTCCGGCCAACATGAGGATGCCAGCGACAATAAACGGCATGGATGGGAATATACCATAGAGAATGCTGCCGCTGAATGGTCCAAATATTCTCGCAAGGGAGTTGATCGACTGTCCGTAACCCATGATCTGTCCCTGTTTTTGTGTATAACTGTAAAGGGAGATCATCGAAATGTTGATCGGGTTTACCAGACTGGTTCCGATTGCAAAGAAAAGAAGGATTCCGAGGCCAAGGGTGAAAAGAGTCACCGGTGGAATGAATGGGATAAAAAACACCCCGACGAAGGTGATGATATGTCCCCAGAGAAAAAGCTTGTGCTCACCAAAGCGCATGTTCAGTTTTCCGATCATTCCTCCCTGGACTATGACCGATATGAAGCCTACATAGGCAAACAGGTAACCGATCTGCTGGTCTGTGGCGTGAAAATACTCCTTCCACAGCAGGATGGAGGCTATCTGCATGTTGGCGACACCAAACGTGAAGATGAAATTTGCGCTCATGAGCAGGGCTATGGGAGGGGAGCTGAATGCTGTTCTGATTCCGTCAAGATAGATGGCCGATTTTTCTTTCATCGAGGCAAAGAGAGGTTGCCCGGAACGATTCATTAAACTGCTGATAACGTGTGAGATTTTTTTTGCTTCCCGATTTGATTCCGGAAGGAAAAAAACAGCAAGGATAAAGTCGATTCCAATCAGGGCCGAAGCAACATAGCCCACCATTTCAATGCCGAAATTGGTCTTGAGAAAGCCGCCGATCAACGGCCCGATAATAAATCCTATACCGAACGCCGCTCCAAGCATTCCCATAGCTTTCGACCTGCTTTTGCTGTCGGTAACATCGGTTATATATGCCTGTGCAGCCGCAATATTTGCCGAACCTATACCTGAAAGAGCCCGGGCAAGGATCAGGAGCGGGATGGTTGTTGCGTGGGCGAAAAACAGATAGGAAACCGAGGCCATGAAGATGCTGACCAGCATGACGGGTCTTCGGCCTATGAAGTCGCTGAGCCTTCCCCAGACAGGAGAAAAGAGGAACTGCATACTGGAATATATCGCAGCGATAAAGCCGATCATGAAAGGGTTTGCCCCAAGATCTTTGGCGTATGTCGGGAGAAGAGGCAGGACAATGCCGAACCCTATCAGGTCAAGCAGCACGGTCAGAAACAATATCGCCAAAGGTGATTTCTTCATGCAGGGAGGCTATTTTATAGTAGTAAAGCCGGAAAGATAAAAAAATGACCGCTCTTTTCCTCTTTCAGAGTTCATAAGGCCCGGTCGGTTCAAAAGCAAGAAAAAATAGTTAATCCTCAGCTTCAGCCTGATCGATAATACGGCTGAGCTGTTCTATCCCTTCGAGTACTCTTGGTCCCGGACGAAGAAAAATGTTGTTGTCGAAATCATCAAAAACCCTGCTGTTTTTCACGGCAGCAGTATGTTTCCAACCGGGTCTCGACGATACTTTTGCAGCGACATCACTATCTCTCGACATGTACATGCATGCGATGATGTCCGGGTTTTGTCTGATGACCCATTCGGGCGAGACTTCGAAATATTCCTTTTCAACAGCGTCGCCAATATTGCGGCCTCCGGCGTAGGAAATGAGAGCGGAGACATAGCTGCTTTTCCCCCCTGTCCAGAGAGGGTCATCCCATATTTCCAGGTACACTTTCGGGGACGAAGCTGCAACATCAATCCGGCTTCTGAACTTTTCCAGGCCGTTTTCAATCAGGTAAGCAAGGCTGTCCGCTTTTTCAGAATTGCCCGTCAAAGCTCCAAGCTTGCGGAGCGCCGGGGGAATATCCTCCGGGGTGCGAACAGTGAGCCGTTCCCGCTTGATCCCGAGTTCGGTTATTTTCGCTCCCATGTTTTCATCTGCGAGATCATTATCCAGCACAAGGTCCGGCGAGAGACCGGCAAGTACCTCAAGAGATGGTTTGCCGAAAGCTCCTACGATCTTCACCTTTTTTACGTTTGCCGGCCAGTCGCATGCACTGGTTCTTCCGGCAAGCTGTTTTTCCGCTCCGATCGCATAGATCATTTCCGTAATGCTTGGGGCCAGACTGACAATCGTCGGTTTATCGGAAGAAGAGGCCGGAGTTTGCCTTGTTCCGGTTTCACTACACCCACCAACGAATCCCCAAAAGACGAGGAATAAGAGAAACGGGAGCCTAAAAGGAAGAAAAATGCTTTTCATAACGGTTCAGAACTTCCAGGTGATTGAATGCCAAGCCAAGGTTACGGGCCTCCTTAAGGGAAAACCAGCCGATATCCGATACTTCACCGGGTTGAGGGCGCAGTGTCCCTTTTGCGGTTCCGTAAAACATCAGGACAACGGCATGGAAACTGAACTCGGGAAATATTTCATCGCAGTAACCGAGAAAAACAGGGGATTGCAGCTCAAGGCCGGTTTCTTCGGCGGTTTCCCGTATAGCAGCGTTTTCAGCGGTTTCGCCGGAATCGATGTGCCCGCCCGGAAAACACCAGTGGTGCTTGAACGGGTCTATTGTTCGTCGCGTCAGAAGAACAGTGTTCTTTTCTGTCTCGGAAGGCGAGATGATTGCGGTTACTGTTGCTTTTACCATTTCCGGGATGAGCTTTTCAAATTGTTTTCAGCTGGCACCAATTCATATCTATGAAGGGATATTTTTGTATAGTTGTGCTGTTGTATGGGATAAATATTAGCACCATGATGTGCGACAAATCGGTATGCAACCATGAATGTCAACAAACTGATATATACACAGAAAATTCCTGCAGGAATAGAAGAAGTCTGGGATTTCTTTGCCAATCCACAGAACCTTGCACAAATAACTCCTCAGGAGATGCATATGAGAATCACCAACAAGGAGGATATCGGGTCTTTGTATGAAGGAATGACGATCAGCTACAAACTGTTTCCTTTCTTTGATTTGCCTGTAAAATGGTCTACCGGGATAATCCGTGTTGACAAACCTCACGAGTTTGAGGATGAACAGAAAAGCGGTCCGTATGAGTTCTGGCGTCACAAGCACCTGTTTCGTGAGGTTTCCGAAGGCGTCGAAATGACCGATATCATCGAGTACAGGCTTCCCTTCGGTTTTTTTGGAGAAATGCTTGACCAGCTTCTTATCCACAACCGGCTTGAATACGTTTTTACCTATCGCCGGAAAAAAATAGAGGAAATTTTCGGTGTT
>JAKSCY010000444.1 GCA_022360355.1 Chlorobiales bacterium | reverse complement strand
TGTCGTTTTTCTTGCGTCTCTTGGAGTACTGTTCGGTGTTGTCCTGCTGAAAGGCAGGCGTCCTGAAATCGAATCGGTTTCTGCCCGTCGTGCCCGTGCAATGAAAGATGAAAAAGTGCGCAGGCTGCTTGATGGTTACGAGGTGGATGAGGAGTTTTTGCCCGGCAGGCGGAACAAAAAGAAAAAAACACAGCGGGAGCAGCACGTTGCGGCGTCCGCAGGGACTGAATCTTTTTCCCGTCCCGTGATGCCGGAAAACCGGAGAGATCCTTTTGAGAATCTTGATCCGCAATTGCAGAAATTAGCAGAAAGTTTCGGTGGATACGAGCAGATGTTTTACAAGATAAATGCTATGGATGCCGTGGCATTCAAGCGGCTTCAATATGCACTGGATATGCAGGGAATCGATAAAAACCAGTTTCTTGAGCCCGTCAGACAGGCTCTGGTCGAAGCTGCCGGTGGAAACTCCGGATTGAGAGAGCGCCTTGATCATGAGGAGATGGAAGAGTACATGGAGCAGATAATGACAGGAAAGAGGCCGCAGAACGAAGATAATAACGGATCCTGTTCGCTTGACATCAGGATGGATGATTTTACCGGAATGGCACCCCCGACGTCTGATGAGTTTTCCCATAAACCGGGAGATGTTATCAACCGCTTCAAAAATGCTCTCAACAGGAAATGACGGCTGAGCTCTATCCGCACGCCGCTAAAGGTCAGATAGGACGTTTCGCAAAACTTCAGCAGAAAAAATTCCGGGACAGGGAGGGTCTGTTTCTTGCCGAAGGGTTGCGTACTGTTACTGAACTGTTGCGCCACATGCCTGACAACGGCTACCTCAGCGCACTGTTTGTAGAACCTGATCAGTTACGCAATATCCCGCACAAAGAACATTTAAGGGGAAAGATTTTCCTGATAGACCCGGAGGAGGGAAAGAGGCTTTCGGGGACATCTACCGCTCAGGGTATTGTAGGTGTTTTCGCCCAGCAGAAAGGCCCGGGAGTCCAGACGGTTTCTTCGGTTTCAGAGGGTAAAACGCTGGTTTTGGCACTCGATGATGTACAGGACCCCGGAAACGTCGGTACTATTCTCAGGACAGCGGCATGGTTCGGTGTTTCTGCTCTCTTGTGCGGTCCGGGGACAGCGGACAGATATAATCCGAAAGCAATCAGGGCCGGTGCGGGAAGCGTTTTCTGTTTGAATCATTACAGCGTTGACAATCTTCAGAGAGAGCTTGAGCAAATGCAGCGTTCAGGGTTCGGGATTTTCTGTTCGTCACTGCAGGGGCGGGACTTCCGTAATTATGATGCACGGCCTGACAGAATGGTCCTGGTCATCGGCAACGAGGCGAATGGTGTCAGTAAACCGGTTTTGCGGATGGCCGATCATCATATAACCATACCCCGTGGCATAACCGGCCAGGGGATCGAGTCGCTGAACGCTGCAGTCTCTACGGGAATATTTCTCGCGAAACTGACGCTGTTTTAAGGGCACCTCTATTTGTTCCGCGCTTCGATAGCTGTGTTGGTTATTAATAGTGGTGCCTTTGAGTTGAGCATTTGCACAGTGTTCTGTATCTGCTGTTTTCTTTATCTTGCATCGTAGGCAATATGAATAGCAATATGCGGAGGCATGCATGAAAAAGTCACTGAGAATTCTGCTGTGTATTACGAGTCTGATCGTAATCCTTCCTCTTCAGTCCTGTGTTGTCAACCGTCCTGTAAGGCCCGGGCCTGATTTTGTGTGGGTTGCCCCGTACACGACCCCAAAAGGAGTATTTATCCACGGCCACTGGAAGTATGTGGGTCCTCCACGACACAGCAAAGTCTGGATTTCCGGTCATTATAATCGTTACGGAGACTGGGTGCCCGGACATTGGAAAAAGCTCCGCTCGCCACGAAAAGGCACAAAATGGGTGCCAGGTCACAGGACTCCAAGCGGCAGGTGGATTCCCGGTCACTGGCGTTACCGGTAGGCTCGGGTGTGGAGGTCCCTTTGGTTTACCTGGAGTCTCTGACCAGCAGGACAGGATAATCGGTTGTATCGATCAGCCTGTAAACGATTTCAGGGTCTACTGTTTCCGTGTTGTCACTCAGAACAAGCAGGCCCGGTTCCGTCATGTGTATACACTGTGCGAGCATGGTGCTGTCTGTCCAGGGAATCATATGGAACTCAACTTTCGCCGTTCTCTCACCGATAATCATTTCAGCTTCTTCCCTCAGGACGGCATGTTTCCGGGCGTTCTGTCCAACAAGAAATACATGCAGCACGGTTTCCCGGCGAGCAAGGCCAAGTGCTGTTTCAAGTGCACGTTTTGCTCCAGGGGAGCCGTCATAGATAACAAGCAAAGGGCTGTTGACAGTAAAGCCTGACTTGGTCAGCAATATGTTGGTTTTTGCTTCCTTGACTGCTTTTCTGGCGGTTGAGCCAAGTCCTTTGCGGCATACAGGGGTTCTTCCTGATCTGCCCATGGCGAGAAGATCGGTTTCAAGTGCAGCTGCCAATACCTCTGCAGAAACAAGGCCGCGAAGTTTCCTGAACGTATGGGGAATACCGAAACGTTCGGCGGTTTGTATGAAAAGCTCATGTGCTTCTTTTGCCTGAAGTTTCAACAGACGTTCCAGTTTCAGAGAGTCAAGAGGTTCGCTACGTGCAGTATGAAGATGTATTTCCTGTGAAAACGGCAGCTCGGCCATTCGAATCAGGTTAATATCTTCCACAAATATGCCAAGCAGTTCGGCTTGTAGCAGTCCGGCTATCTCGGCGGCTGCAGACAATGACGCTCGGCTGTGTGGGGAACAGTCGATCGCTACGGCAATTCTTTTTATGGTAAGTTTTTTTGGTGGCCCGGTCATGATTCCTTCGGGTTATTGTTGCTCGAGTTGTCCGATTGCTTTTTCTGTTTTTCAGCCATGGATTTAAGTCTTTGGACGGCAAGTCCGTTGATTGTCTCTTCGGGATAACCGCCGTCTTCAAGCTGTATTCCTGCGGGGACACCGGTCAGTATTTCTATTCCCTCGTCGACATGCTTTACGGGATAGATGGAGAATTTGTTTTCTTTCACAGCATTGACGACATCGTCACGAAGCATAAGGTTTCTTGTGTTTGCTGCCGGTATAAGCACGCCTTGCTGTCCTGTCAGGCCCCTCTCTTTACAGAGGTCAAAAAAGCCCTCGATTTTTTCATTTACCCCACCGATTGCCTGTATCTCTCCATACTGATTGACAGATCCGGTTACGGCGAAACATTGTTTAATCGGTTTTCCCGAAATGGCGGATAGCAGCGCGTACAATTCGGCTGATGAGGCACTGTCTCCATCTACACCACCGTATGATTGTTCGAAAACAAGGGTAGCCGAAAGCGACAGCGGCTGCTCCCCGCCAAATCTGCCGCCGAGGAAGCCGGAAAGGATCATGACCCCTTTCGAATGGATCGGCCCTCCCATTTCAACTTCCCGTTCAATATCGATGACTTCTCCTTTTCCCATTTTTATTCGGGTTGTTATACGGCTCGGTTTTCCGAAGCTCTGGTTTCCGAGCATATAGACAGACAAGCCGTTGATCTGGCCGACCTTTTCCGATTCCGTGTCAATGAGGATGGTGTTCTGAAGAATAGCGTCCTGTATTTTTTCCGGAATACGTCCTGCACGGTATCTTCTCGCATCTATTGCTTGCTGGACGTCTTCACGGGTAATCAGGTCATGGTTGTTTTTCGTTGCATAATAGTCTGATTCGTTGACAAGATCAGTGATGCTCTGGATATGCGTGGAGAGTTTGCCGGAATCGCCCGAAAGCCTCGATCCGTATTCGATCATGCGGGCAACAGCATATTTGTCGAGATGCCTCAGTTTTTCACGATTGACAATTGAGCTGACAAACCCGGCGTATGAAAGATGGCTGTTCTGATTTCTTTCCATCTCGTCGTCAAAATCGGCGGCAACCTTGAACAACTCGTCAAAATCAGGGTCGCGTGCGCTGAGAAGATAGTAAAGGCTTCGTTCGCCCAGAAGAATGATTTTCGTGTCGAGTGGGACCGGTTCCGGATCAAGAGATACCGTGCTTGCCATTCCGTAAAGCTGCGCAAGTGATTCGATCCGGATCTGTCGGGTTCTGATCGCTTTTTTCAGGGCCTCGTAGGCAAGCGGTTCAAGAAGAAGACGTCTTGCACTGAGAATCAGGTACCCCCCGTTAGCCTGGTGAAGTGCTCCCGGTTTAATCAGGGTGAAATCGGTGACGAGGGTGCCCATCTGGGCCAGGTGCTCTATGTCTCCTACAAGGTTCTGGATTGAAGGTTTGTCTTCATAGATCACCGGTGCCCCTTCAGTCTTGCTGTTATCGATAACAACGTTGACCCGGTAATGGTTAAGGCTTCTGTTCCCGGTGTTTTTTCCCTGCCCGGGCAGAAAGAGCATTTGCGGCGGGGGCGATTCTTTTTCAAGAAACTGCCCGAAGTTTTCAACAACGTCCTTTTCGACGTCCTTGAGGTATGCAGTGACAACCTTGTGATCCTGGTATTTTGTTTTCAGTTCAGCAAAAAGAGGCTTGGCGGCAAAAGTGGCTATCTGCTGATTGAGTTCCTTGAGTTTTTCCTGCGTTTCACTTTGCCACTTCGGAATCTGCATCATAATGGACTGCATGGATTCCTTGAGTGTGCTGATCTCCTTTTCGATGGTTTCTTTTTCTTCGGGTTTCAGGCGCATGAACTCTTCGGCATTTACTACTTCTCCTTTTTTTATCGGAGCAAAAGCAAATCCCGAGGGTGTTCTGATAAGTGCGATATTTTTTTCGGCAGCTTTTTTTTCAAGGGCCTCGATTTCCGATGCCTGCCGTTCGTTAAGCTGCTCCTTGATGTTTTTTTCCTGTTCCTGGTACTCTTCGCTGCTGAAAGCGCCGGGAATAACCGTTAGCAGCCCTTCGATGAGATGTTCCATGTCATGGCGGAAAATGCAGGCTTTACCGGCAGGCATGCTGATAGCGCAGGGTTGGCGCATGTTTTCAAAATTATACACATAGCACCAGTCTTCGGGAACAGCTTCCCCGGAAGCTGTCTCCCGAAGATACTGTTCGAGGGTTGTTTGTTTGCCGGTGCCGGCAGGGCCAAGAGCGAAAATGTTGAACCCGTTGTGCTTCATGCCGACGCCGAAACGAATAGCTTCCTGTGCCCTTTCCTGTCCGGAAATTTTTATTTCTCCGTCGAGGTCTTCGGTACTCGCAAAAGAAAAGCTGTCAGGGTCGCATTGAATGTAAAGTTCTTCAGGATTGAGGGGTGCGGGTGTTGGCATGATGCGGGCTCCTTTCTTCTCTGGTTGAAACACACGGCTTATCCAATGAAAAACGTCCTGACAGTATTGTCGGTTCCGTTACACATGTACAATCTATTGCTCCTCGACAGGTTCAAGGGCAGGGGACTTGCGCAGGTGAACCGGTTCGGCCTGTTTTTTCCGCAAACGGAGGTTGAGCATTTCAACGCTGACGGAAAAGGCCATTGCAAAATAGATGTAGCCCTTCGGAAACTCGAAACCGGCGCCTTCGGCAACAAGCGTTACTCCGACAAGAATAAGAAAACTCAGGGCAAGCATTTTGATCGTAGGGTGTCGATCGACAAAGTCATTGATGGATTTTGCGGCAAGTATCATGATGACAATCGAGATCACAATGGCGGTAATCATTACGCCAACTTCTTCAGCCAGACCGACGGCGGTAATAACCGAGTCGAGGGAGAAAACAATGTCGATGAGTGCAATCTGTACAAGCGCCGATGCAAGACTCATTGTGCCGGACTTTTGTGTTGTATGTCCGTCGCCTTCGAGGCTGTGATGAATCTCATGAGTGCTTTTGGCCAACAGAAAAAGCCCCCCGCCGAGAAGTATCAG
>JAKSCY010000671.1 GCA_022360355.1 Chlorobiales bacterium | reverse complement strand
CGAGCTTACCTGGCTGCTGATGAGCCGTATTCTCTCTCGATGGAATCGTCCACCCAGATCCAGGTCAGCCCTCTTCGTTCCGTACCACGATCCAATTACGATACGACCGTCAAAACCGACGCAATCGAGCGCAGCGTTCAATGCGTTCGGATTACCGGAAAGCTCGAAAACGAGGTCCGCTCCCGGAATGGCCGATCCGTCGGCAAGGAGTACCGAAAGGCGATCTGAAAAATCCGCATCGCTGGGATCGAGGCTTTCATGAGCCCCCATCCGCATGGAATATTCTCGCCTGAGTTCATACTTGTCGACGGTGATCAGGCGAGCCAGAGGATGGCGTGCAAGCAAGCCGGTCACGAGTAATCCGACAACTCCCTGCCCGAACACAACGACCTTTTCGCCTATGAGCGGTCCGCCATCCATTACCAGATTCACCGCGGTTTCCATGTTGGGCGAGAATGCGGCTTGTTCCGGGTTCTCCAATGAAGGAACGGGTGTCAACCGGTCGGGATCGGCAAGGAAATGACTCTCATGAGGATTGAAAGCGAATACGGTCTTTTCCAGCCATTCCTTGGAAATGTTGGACCCGATCTCTTCAACTATCCCTACCGTAGCGTAACCGTATTTCAGAGGGTATTGGAACTCGCCGTGAAGCGAAGGAATCTGGGGGTCCACGGAAATGCCGTCGGGCCATTGACCGCGATATACAAGCATCTCCGTGCCTGCGCTGATCGCAGAAACCAGAGTTCGTACGAGCACCTGATCGGGAGCCGGGCCGGATAAGTGCTCCTCTGCAACAATAACGCGTCCAGGTTCCGCAAACTGAAGCGCCAGACGCCTCATGAGACTCCTCTAGACCAGCTCACCCCACAGGATCAGATCGTCTCCGGCTGTCGTGTGAGCAGGCTCCTTTATGCGCAGGAATCGTTCCGGATCGGAATGGCCCAGGTCGCTCACGGCATGCAGTCCACCTATCAGGACCGGAGCAACCGGCAGCACAATATAGTTGGCGAGCCTCTCCTGGAGGAAATTCGTGATGATTCGAGATCCTCCCTCCCCCATAAGGCTCGGGACACCTAACTCACCGAGCTTGTCCAGAAGGTTGCCCAGG
>JAKSCY010000688.1 GCA_022360355.1 Chlorobiales bacterium | reverse complement strand
TTTTGAAAAGGGATGGGCGCATAATTATTGTAAGTTTTACAATGCAAGGAATGAAGTTCTTTCACAAGATGGGCATGCTCTATCGATACATTCGAACATATGGTAAGCCACCAAAGGAATCAAGCGTTTTGACAACGTCCAATTTAGAAGAGTTGCTCGGTAAAATAGGATTTGAGATAAAAGGTATAGATTTGATTGGTGACAAGATGAAATCTGTTTATGCTATTGCTAAAATTTCGGAAAATTGAAGAGACTTTAGGGCACCTCTATTACAGAAATTAAGGCTACTTGCTTGTGTGGCGATTTCTTTTCATGTTTCCTGTCCCGGTGTGATGGCGCCATTGCGTTCACGATAGGCATTTTTTTTGCATATTGAAGACTGCCGACAGGTTTCCCCGTTTCATCCACTGGAAGTCCTTTTCGATCAAATAGCTCATAATGATGTGCCAAGTACCGTTCCGGGAGCTTTCGAAGAGGAATTCCGGATTTCCTGAACAGGTCATAGAGTCTGCTTCTCCCTGACGGGCGATATATTTCAGGGGATGAGATTGCTACAGCTCTCATATATTAATGGGCTTTATTTATATTTAATCTTTGTATATTTAGTGTGCTTCCACGGTTCGGGAGCGAGGTGGGGAAGCAGAGCAAAATTGCAGGGACGGTTTCGAAACATACTGGCAGCCGCCGAAAGAGATCGGTGGCGGATTTAGGTCTATGATCAAGCTCTGGCCAGGCCTTTTGCTGGGAATAAAGAACATGCTGCCTGCTGAATCGTACAGAAAGTCAGATGTCTTCTATCAACAAGCATCTCATCAAGGGGCTTAACATAATTACCGATCGGACGGCTCTGAAGCAATATGCCGACAGTTCGTTAGTGCAGCATTTCGTAGAGCCCATGAACAATGTCGTCGTTCGAACAGAATACTTCCGCCCCCAAGCATCAATCCAAGCTCCATTCCGGAAAAACCCCCATCCTTGTCTCGAATTTACATACACCCTGTCCGGCGATACCACGCTCTCCATAAAGAACGGACCGGGAGACTGGAGCAAATACCGTTTTTCCGGGGAGATTCGATTCCTTGGGTTGAACACGGAATTAAGCGGAATCGCCACGGTCAATTCCCTGGTCCCTGTCAAAGTATTACATCTGTATATAACCCCGCAGAAACTGGCTCAGCTACTGGGCTCCGGTAGCGGTCATATAGTCCGGGCCATTATTGACAAAGCGAGCGTCAACAGCAAGAGTCCCCTGAATATAACGACAGCCGGTCCGGTAACCACCTCCATCATCCATCAGATATTTAACCGTGACAGAGCATCGCCGGCAGATTCACTGTTCCTCAAGGGCAAAATCCTTGAGTTGCTTTCCCATGAAGTCGAGTTCTTGTGCGGCCCGCAGCGCAAACAAACAATCCTGCAGCCGGACGACGTAGCTATGCTGCAGGCGGCAAAGACGATCATAATGGAACGGATGTCCACACCTCCCTCCATTGCCGAATTGGCGCGAAAAGTAGGGCTCAATGAAAAAAAAATCAAACAGGGATTTAAAGAGCTTTACGGAACCACGGTGTACGGTTTTCTTCGCAAATATCGAATGGAGCAGGCAAAGCTATTGTTCGACAGGGATCAGAAAAGCGTTACCGATGTAGCATGTGCCGTAGGATATTCCAATGTTTCCCATTTCGGTGCCATCTTCAGGCATCACCACGGGGTAAGGCCCGGAGAATACCTGAAATCCCAGAAAGAGTATCGGATGACGCACCATCTGTCCCTGTAAGTATCAGATCTACCCACGTCCTTTCAGTAAAAAGCCCCTTAATTGGCGGTAATAGTTCCTCAGGAGGTATTCCCCTTCAGTGAATACTTTTAGATTTTCACGTTAATTGGATTATGTCTAAATAGAGAATTTTGTTTTCCATAAGATTTTCAGGTGAATCATTTCATTTTCAGGAGTACATCATGAAAGGTCACATGCATTACCTTTATCAGGCACTATCGGTGCTGATTTTTTTCGGGGTAACAACTGCGGCAATTGCCGAAGAAACTGCAAGCGGTATGTATCAGCTCGACACTATTACTGTTACCGCCCATAAAAGCGAGGAAGATAAACAGGATATACCGGCGAGTATCTCGGTGTTCGACGGTACGACCATGCAGGATTTCGGTGTGGACGAACTGGAAACCCTGACCGGTTTTATTCCCAACGTCAGTATCGACAAAATCCAGAGTCATGCAGGACAGATTGTTTTCCGGGGAATCGGCGGAATGACCAATATGAACAGGATATTTAACATCAATGTCGACGGTGTCACCGTCCCGTACTCGGCCATCGATACATTTCTTGATGTCGAGCGGGTGGAAATTTTGCGAGGAGGCCAGAGTTCGTTATATGGCCGCAACACCCACGCCGGTGTGATCAATGTGATTACCAACAAGCCGACTCCGGAGTTCACTTTCGACGCCGGCGTCGACTACGAAAGTCATAACACGTGGAAAATGAAGACCGCATTCGGCGGACCAGCGGGCGACAAACATGCCTATCGTGTGGCGCTCGGCTATAACAGTACCGACGGGTATATGGAAAACGATTTTCTCGGGACGGACGACGGCGCCAGACACGAACAGATCTCCGGCCGAGTCATGTACGACTACAGGCCGTCGGATGACACCCTGATTCGTTTATCACTGATTGCTGACAGCTATGACGGTGGGTTCGACGAGTATTTCCTGCTGGAGCAGGGGATTGGAACCTCGACCATGAACAACGAAGAAGGGGAAGCAAAAGGTCATCTGATATCTCCGACACTGACCTGGAAGACGAAGGTAAACGGTCTCGATCTGACGTCGATAACGAACTTCAGCAGCTCGAATTCCCAGACCGTTTTCGATCAGGATTTTACGATGATGGATATGATGCTGTTTACGTATGACGAGGATTTCAATACGTTTACTCAGGAGTTTCGTCTGGCCGACGAAGCGTCCGGGTCATTCAAATGGCTTGCCGGAGCGTTTTTTATGCTGGAAGAGCTTGAATCAATGACCGATATCGGGTTCGGCAACGACGCGGGTATGATGGGAATGGTGCCGGGTATGAATATGATCGGCGACGGTACCATCGACAGCCAGGGGCTTGCGCTGTTCAGCCAGGCGGCCTATACCTTCTGGGATGATTTCGAGCTGCGCATGCGTCTTCGTCTCGATTACGAGCATCGGGAACTCACCTGGCAGGGGAGAACGGAAATGGGCGGTTTCCCCATTGCACCGCCTCAGGACTATACCCGTGACGACGACTGGCTCGGGGTGATGCCGGCCGTAAGTATTTCCTATGCTCCGGCCGAGGACCAGAAGATTTATGCTTCCATCGATCGGGGGTACAAGGTCGGTGATTACGCCTCGAACCAGGTGGATATAAGCGCGGTGATGGAGCCCGTCGACCCCGAGTACACGATGACATACGAGATCGGTTATAACGCGTTGCTGGCCGACAAACGGCTCGAATTCCGCTGCGCTGCCTTCTATATCGACTGGACCGATATGCATGTCAGTGTGGTGCAAGACAATGTCGCCCTGATGCAGAATGCGGCTGAAGCGCACACGTACGGGGCCGAGTTCGAGGCGCGCTGGCGGCCGACGAAAGGTTTGGAATTCTTTACCGGTCTCGGCCTGCTCAAGGGTGAGTTCGACCGCTATGACAACCATCCCGATGGTGTGGACCTGTCCGGCAACTCATTGCCCAATGCCCATGAGTACAATTTCTCGGCCGGCGCCGTTTATCGCCATCCCCAAGGCTTTTTCACATCTGTTTCGGCCAACTTCCTGGGTCCGAAATATATGGATGAGCTCAATGAGGTCGAGCAGGACAGCTATACTCTGGTCAATGCGAAAGTAGGGTATATAGCCGATAACTGGTCATGTTATGTTTATGGCCGCAATATACTCGATGAAAAATATCTGACTCACACCTTTACCAATGCAGGACGGATCGGGGAGACCGCGGTCGTCGGGGCCGAGTGTCGTTATTACTTTTAACCGATTTTTATCAAACCGGATATTTCACCCCTGTGTAATATCCTTTCTTATTACACGGGGCCGACCCCGATTTCCGATTTTCGTTTGCCAATTGGACATCAGGAAGCGTAATAAATTGAGATGATCTAAAAAAATAACAGCCTGTGAACATGAAAGCAGTTAACGAAGGTATGACCCTTGATCGAATGAAGTCCGGATCATGGGCTGTCGTTCAATCGATTTCCGGCGATAAGAAATTTGTTCGCCGTGCTGCTGGCAGGGGATTTACACCAGAGGTGGCATTGCTTGTCATCCAAAACTTCGGGATTGGCCCGTTGATTGTGTTTTTGTGTGACACTCAAGTCGCGCTGGGGCGAGGAGAAGCTAAAAAAATAATAGTGCGGAGACAGCGGCATGAGTGCGAATGAATCATCAAGGCAGGCCAGTGAGATCACCGTTGCTCTTGCCGGACAGCCCAACACCGGTAAATCAACCGTGTTCAACTTTCTTACCGGTTCAAACCAGCACGTCGGTAACTGGCCCGGGATAACGGTGGAGAAGAAAGAGGGACGTTTTGTCCAGGACGGTATATCGTATCGGGTGGTCGATCTGCCGGGTACGTACAGCTTGTCAGCCAATTCCAAAGAAGAGATGATTTCGAGGGACTTTGTTATCAAGCAAGCTCCCGATCTCATTGTTGTTGTCGTTGACGCTTCCCAGTTGACGAGATCGTTGTATCTGGTTGCCGAGATGATGAGCCTCGGCGCTCCCATGATTCTGGCTCTCAACATGATGGATGTCGCGGAAAAAAAAGGCCTTGCCATCGATCTCGATGCATTTGAAAAATCCATCGGTGTTCCGGTGGTTCCCATGACGGCTTCGAAGCGTATCGGTATTGACGCACTTTCGGAATCCATTGCCGAAAGAGCCGGGGTACGCACTCCTGTCCTTGAAACCTGCTGTAACCCTGATGGCGACGCCGGCCTTTTACAGCGCCTTCAAGACACTATCAAGGGGTATGTCCCCGAAGATTACCGGGTTGAGTGGGTTGCCCAAAAACTGCTGGAAGAAGACAGCGAGATAATCGACTTGATGCAAAAACAGATGGACGAGCAGGAATGGCGATCTCTTCGCAAGATGCTGCCGGACGATAACAGAGGCGCTTTTGCCGTTGCCAGGGCACGCTATGATTGGATCCATAAAATACTGGCAGACAGCGTGGTGCGGGAAAAAAACGAAGTTCATCGCAGTCTGTTCGATAAAGTGGCCACTAATCTTCTTTCAGGCACTATCCTGGGGATGGTGGTGACGTTGACCGGTTTTGTGCTGGCGGTAATTATCGCTTTTGGCTGTGTGGTGATGATACATCCTCTGGCGGTGGATGGAATCCAGAAGGTTCAAAACACAGTCGGCCAGAGCCTGCCGCTTCTTGCCGACTTTATCGCTCAGGGTGTCATTCCGGCCCTCTCGATGATTTTCGGCGTGTCCGTGTTTATTTTCGGCATCATGCTGTTTACAAGCTTTCTCGAAGATATCGGCTATTTGCCTCGTATGGCCTATATCGCGGATATGTTTATGAGCCGGATAGGTCTGCCGGGTAAATCCTTTATGCCGCTTTTTATGGGGTTCGGCTGTAACATCGCTTCGGTCATGGGATGTCGCGTCATTGAATCGACACGGCAGCGTTTCAAAACGATCATTATTTCCTCTCATGTTCCCTGCCCCGGTGTGATGGTTACCGTTGCTTTCATGATAGGCATCTTCTTCGGCCCTGTCGCTCCTGTAATCGTCGTTGCGGTTGCGGTCGCTCTGCTTGTTCAAACCTATATCACATCACGGCTGCTTGACCATACCGTGCTGCGAGGTACCGAAACCGGCATGATCATGGAACTGCCTCCCTATCATATGCCCAACTGGCAAACCATATGGGCTCATGTCTGGCGGCGTTTTACATCTTTTGTGCAAAAAGCGGGCTCGTTGATCGCCTTCATCATTGCAGTGATATGGGCACTTTCGTATTTCCCCAACGGCAACATGGTTGACAGTTACCTTGCTGTTGTCGGGAAGGCATTCGAGCCCCTCGGCATGTTGATGGGTATGGACTGGAAACTGTTGACCTGCCTTTTTGTCGCGTTCTTTTCAAAAGAGGCGGCACTAATTGCAATTGCTGTTCTTTACGGGATTCAAATCGAGGAGGGGGCATTGACCGGTTTGATGATGGACAACATTTTTCCCGAAGTCGGCAATGATGCAGTAGGACGTTTTCTTGCCGGTAACGTTTCGCAACCCAGCGCCCTGGCGTTCATCTTTGCCCTTTTATTTTCAATTCCCTGTTATGCAACGGTCGGAGCGGTTTATTATGAGACGAAATCCCTGAAATGGACCATCGGATCGGTTGTTTATTACACGACACTTTCATTGGTGTGGGGAATTGCCGCTTATCACATCGGTTTGTTGTTTTTCACTTCCTGAGCTTGCTATTTCTGTGCCCCCATTGTTCCGGATACTTTCGAAGAGGAATTCAGAGGAGATAAAGGGGGGGATAGGATTACGTACATAAAATTTTTTTGATTTTTATTTATTTTTAATTTGTCTAAATAAGAGGATTTCTTATATTGAAAATAACATTGGTTGTGTTACCATTGTTGATTCTCCTTCTTTGAGCCTCTCTGTAAGTGTTGCAGAGAGGCTTTTTTATAAGTCAGACTTATCAAGCTATTGGATCACAAGCCGTAGACATTTGTCAACCTGATAATTGTCAGGCGTCTCCTACAGGGGAGCATGGCGCTCGAATGACTGTTCCTTTTTATTTTATATTTATTTTGTCTAAATAAATATAAGATTTACATTGACTGTTGTTTACTCATGTTTTTTTCTTCGTTGTTGTGTTCTTTCAGCCC
>JAKSCY010000050.1 GCA_022360355.1 Chlorobiales bacterium | reverse complement strand
TACCATCGAGGTTGTTATCATAAAACAGCTTTTGTTCGCTTTGAGCGTTAGTTATTTCCGAAAATCCCGATCTTCCCGCCAGTAAGTGTTGCCGAATACCGTAGGAGAAACGAATGCTGCTCGTTCCCTCTTTGTCCAGTGCATAACTTGCACCAATGTGGGGACTGAAGCCTGTGATGCTGAGCAAGACTCCATCTCGCTGATTCTCAACTCTGATACCGGCATTGATACTGAGTTGATCACTGGCAAGCCAACTATCCTGAAGATACCCGGCATATATTTCTGTTCCGAAGCGCCACGCTGGAGTTCGCGAGTCCGTAAAAACAAGCTGATGGAACGGAATCCAATCGCCGTTGGCATCACGGGTTTCATGAATATAGACAGGATTACCATAATTGGTGTCAGAATCGGCTACTTCAAGAGGCTGTGCGAGAATCCCGAAACCAATGTCATGCGATCCAAAAAAGTTCTCAACATAATATGTGGCATCTGCCCGCATTTGGAAGCGCTCATTGGTTGAATCAGACCACCAGGCAAATCCGGAGCGGTTATTGAAATATGCAAAATCCCCGGTGCCATGTATCAGACCTCCGCTTACAGTGGTGTCGCTATAACGAACGATGGAAGGATTTGTCCCACCGTTTGCTTCCGTGTCACTGTTGTTGGAACGATATCCGGCAGAAACAGTGGTATTAAAGTTATCGTTCCAGGCGGCTTCATAGCGCAGGACCACCAGAGGACCGCCACCGTGTATATCAATACCGGTATTGTCGGTTCCTCTCGAAGACTGATCGGAATTCCGGAAAATACCTTTGTCATAATTGACAAACCCGTATATGCGATGGCCAGGGGTTAATGCGTGGGTCACCTTTGCGAAGAAACGATGATTTCGCGACTGAAGTTTCTGTTCTGGACGAGGCAGATCGAAACTTTCTATAAGGGCGATATCTTCAGGCGTACGGGCAATGCCCTCTGTTCGATGCTCGTAGCGATAGTTCGTAAAGAACCATGTTTTATCTTTCTTTATCGGCCCACCGAGACTGAATTCCGGCTGCTGTATCCGGAGTTCGCGCGGTTCGCCGCCTTCGATGTTACTCCAGTTCCAGTCAGTGGGTTGGTAGATCATCACCGCTGAACCATTGAGTTCGTTACCGCCGCTTTTCGTGACGACGTTTATGTAACCACCGCTACCGGCACTTATGCTGGCATCGAATCCGGCTGTAACGATGGAAGCATCCTGAATAATTTCGGGCGAAAACTTTACGTTGTTTGCATTTGTAAAAGTGGAGCCGATATTAATACCGTCAAGCCGCCAGACATTTTGGAAAATAC
>JAKSCY010000604.1 GCA_022360355.1 Chlorobiales bacterium | reverse complement strand
TCTTGCCGGTACCATTGTCGGTGTCGTCGACCGTGAACATCTCATTAACGGTGCTTCCATTGTCGAAGGTGATGTGATGATAGGATTGCCTTCAACAGGACTGCATACGAACGGGTACTCCCTTGCACGAAAGATTTTCGAGGGCAAGCTTCGGAGCACCTATGAGGGGCTGGATGGTACGGTTGGCGATGAGCTTCTGAAGGTTCACCGTTCCTACCTTCCGGTCATCGAGCCGCTGCTCGGATCAGGGGATATTCGCGGCATGTCGCATATTACAGGAGGAGGGCTGACAGGCAACACCATGCGGATAGTGCCGAAGGGTCTCCGTCTCGATGTCGAGTGGGGGGCATGGCCGGAGCCGGTTATTTTCGATATCATTCGTAAAGAAGGCGGAGTTCCCGAGGAGGATATGCGCAGAACCTTCAACCTCGGTGTGGGGCTGGTGGTGATTGTCGCCAGGACGTCGGTTGACCGCATAATGGCGGATTTGAAATCGAAGCATGAAAATGCTTACATTATAGGTCAGATCGTTACATAGTGACGCTCCGGTCATTATTGAATTAACCTCAAGTGTGTTATGCTTACTTTGATTGTTATTTTGGCAGTGAGTTACCTTATCGGCTCGATACCTACCAGTATCATTGCGGGTAAACTGCTCAGAGGTATCGATATTCGTGATTACGGCAGCGGAAATGCCGGTGGTACCAATGCTTTTCGGGTGCTCGGCTGGAAAACAGGGCTTGCGGTGACTGTCCTTGATATTGTCAAGGGTGCCATTGCAGCAATATCCGTTGTGGTATTTTTCGAAGCATACCCTCTTGGCCCAATGCCGGATATCAATCCTATAGCGTTGCGGCTGATAGCAGGATTAAGCGCAGTTTTCGGTCATGTGTTCACTGTTTTTGCCGGCTTCAAGGGGGGAAAGGGCGTGAGTACTGCTGCGGGTATGATGTTCGGCATAGCGCCGGTGACTACGCTCTTTGTGCTGGGAGTTTTCCTGCTCGCCGTGCTTGCTTCGAGATACGTTTCCGTCGCTTCCATGTTGGCGGCAGTTGCTTTTCCGCTCATAATCGCTGTAAGAAAATACCTGTTTGATCTTGGTGAAGGGCTCGATTACTACGTTAAAATGTTCGACACCAGGGTGTTTATTCATGACAGTCTCGATTATCATCTTCTGATTTTCGGACTTATCGTTGCGCTGGCGATCATTTACACTCACAGGGAAAATATCAGGCGTCTGCTTTCGGGAAATGAAAACCGGGTAAAATTCCACGGACATTCCTGATACCGTTGTATCGGGAAGAGGATGATGAAAGTAACGATTTTAGGCGCAGGAAGCTGGGGAACGACACTTGCCGTGCTGCTTGCTGAAAAAGGTTGCCCGGTGAGCCTCTGGGCGCACTGTCCGGAGTTTGCCCGTGAACTTGACCGTACCCGTGAGAACGCTCGCTACCTGCCGGGTGTTGTTTTGCCTGAAAATCTTCGCATAGAAGGCGACATGGCCCGGGCTGTCGAGGGTGCAGGAATGATCGTTACCGCAGTGCCTTCGCAGGCATTGCGCGAAACGCTTTCATTGCTCCGTGAAGTTTCTCTTGAAGACACTATCATTGTCAATGTTGCCAAGGGCATCGAACGTAACTCCGGCAAACGTTTGTCGGAAGTGATTTTTGACGTGCTTCCGGAAATTTTACCCGAAAAGGTGGCTGTGCTTTACGGTCCGAGTCACGCTGAAGAAGTGTCGGGAAAACAACCGACGACTGTTGTCGCTGCATCATCCTCTCTTGAAACAGCCGAAAAAGTTCAGGAAACGTTTCACACCAGCACGTTTCGGGTCTATGTCAACACTGATATCGTCGGTGTTGAGATTGCGGGTTCAGTGAAGAATATCATAGCGATTGCTGCAGGGATATCCGATGGTATCGGGTTTGGCGACAACGCGAAAGCAGCGATCATCACCAGGGGGCTTGCAGAGATGTCCCGTCTTGCCGTCAGCCTTGGCGGGGAGCCGATGACCGTTTCAGGCCTTTCAGGCATAGGAGATCTTGTTGTAACCTGTCTGAGCCGCCACAGCCGGAACCGTTTTCTTGGGGAGCAGATCGGAAAGGGCAAGAAACTGGATGAAGTTGTCGGTCAGATGAAGATGGTTGCCGAAGGTGTTCCGACAACAAAAGCCGTGGTTGCGCTGAGCCGGAAACTGGGGGTGGACATGCCGATTACCGAAGCTGTTTACGGAATGCTGTTCGAAAACAAGCCTGCAGAAGAAGCTATTCCGGATCTGATGACAAGGGAGCCGAAAAAGGAACTTTGATATAGTGACAAGTTAACTCAGGGGGGCTTGTGTCAATTGCCTACCGGTACTTCTTCGGATACTCGTACCACATCAGTTCTCCCGAGTTCAGCAAGGTTTCTTGCCATGAACTGTTTTTCATGTCGATCCTGACAATACCACAGGTGACGATATTTTCGAGGTGTTTACCGGATATGAAATTTGCAAAAGAGGTAAGGGTAGGATTGTGTCCAAAAAGCATTGCAGTAGTGCAGCTATCGGGTATTTGCTGGACAAGCCGCAGCATATGATTGAGTCCGCCTTCATAAATTTCAATTCGCTGTTCGATATTTTCCGGCGGATATCCCAGGGTTTCGCAGAATATTTCCGCCGTTGTCAGTGCGCGGTTTGCCGGGCTCGACAGAATCAGATCGGGATTCACGCTTTTCTGTTGCATCAGCTTTGCCATGAAAGGAGCAGCTTTTTCGCCGCGCCTGTTCAGGGGGCGGTCGAAGTCACCCTGGTTCGGGTTGTCCCAGCTCGACTTTGCATGCCTGACGAGATACAGTGTTTTCATGGGGAGCTATTCAGGTATTGTTGCTTCAGTTTCATGATCCGCCGGTAAGAGCTGTCGATACGTTCCGGAGTGAGCATTCCCTTGTCAACAAGCGAGTGGATGATCGATATGGCTTTTTGAGCAATTTCAGGGTCGTAGCTCGAATTGTTGGCAAAAAGCAGGATATCGACTCCTGCTTCAAGTGCCAGCGTGATCGCCTTGCTTAGGTTGTAGTGGGCTGCCACAGCCTGCATCTGCATGTCGTCGCTGATGACAGGGCCGCTGAATCCGAGCGAGTCGCGCAAAATCCCGGTGATAATACGTTTCGACAGCGTCGCAGGATAGATGGGGTCAAGGTTGGCGTTGTAAACGTGGGCTGTCATGACAAAGCCGCTATAACCGTCCCCGATAAGTTTCCTGTAAGGTTCCAGCTCGGTTTTATCCCAACTCATGGTGATATCGGTGAAATCCTTGTGTGTATCGGTTGTCGAACTGCCGTGGCCCGGGAAGTGTTTGAGCGTCGGGACAATCTTTTTTGCACACAGTGCCTTTACCGTTGCTGCGGCATGAACGGATACAACGGCGGGGTCTGATGAAAAACTTCTCTCCAGACTGCCGATAACCGGGTTTTCAGGGTTGCTGTTGAGATCGACCACCGGAGCAAAATTGACATTGACGCCGGTATTGGCAAGAGTTTCAGCGGTTATGAGCGAAGAACGGTACGTGCTGTCAGGATTGTTTATCTGTCCGAGTTCGGCGGCTGAAACGCTTTCGGGGAAGCCGTATTTTGTTTTCAGTCTTGCTATTCTACCGCCTTCCTGGTCAACGGCAATAAAGAGTGGAACAGCCGCTGCCTGTTGCAGTTCACGAGTGAGTTTTCTCAACTGATCAGGAGCGGTTATGTTTCTTCCGGAAGATTTCGAGGGAACGTCGTAATCGAAAAGAACCACCCCTCCCAGATTACGTTTTGTTATATCTTCCCTAAGGTCGGGTGCTTCCTGCAGAGTGGTTCCCCGAAAACCAACCATGATCATCTGCCCTATTTTCATATCGAGCTGATCCTGCCCCCGCTGAACTGCAGCGCAGGCAGTCAACGGGTGCAGAACCAGGAAGAAAAGAAAAAGCAGGGTTTGTTTCATTCCACGGTTTTCCTGTCAGGAGCCTGTTTTTACAAGAGAGAGGCCCCCGTTCTCAACGGTTATGTCTACTGAATCGCCTTCCCGGATCGTCCCTTCGAGAATCATTTCCGAGAGCTTGTTGGTTATATGCCGCTGCATCATTCGTTTCAGGGGGCGGGCTCCGAATGCGGGATCAAATCCCGCATTGGAAAGCCAGAGCAGGGCATCTTTTTCGAGCTTCAGGCTGATGTTCTGACGAAGGGCTAATTTCCTGATCAGATCGAACTGTATCGTAACGATCTTTTCAAGATCTTCCTTGCTGAGAGGAGTAAAGAGAATGACTTCGTCGATACGGTTGAGAAACTCGGGACGAACCTGTTGCTTCAGGAGCTGGAACAGTTTTTCCCGGAGAGTTTCCAGAACGTCATCACGGTTTGCGCTGCCCATCTTTTCCATTTCGCTCTGGATAAGCTGAGCCCCGATGTTGCTTGTCATGATGATGATCGTGTTCTTGAAGTTTACCGTGTGCCCTTTGCTGTCGGTCAGCCTGCCGTCATCGAGTATTTGCAGCAGAATGTTGAACACATCCGGGTGGGCCTTTTCAATTTCGTCCAGAAGAACAACCGAGAACGGCTTTCTTCGCACCGCTTCGGTAAGCTGGCCGCCTTCTTCATAACCGACGTATCCGGGAGGAGCGCCGACAAGGCGGCTGACCGTATGTGACTCCATATATTCGCTCATGTCGATGCGTATCATCGCGTCTTCATCGTCGAAGAGGTATTCCGCGAGGGTGCGGGCCAACTCTGTCTTGCCGACGCCGGTCGGTCCGAGAAAAATAAACGAGCCTATGGGTTTTTTTTCATCCCCCATACCTGCGCGTGATCGTTTGACCGCTTCGCTGACTGCCTGTACGGCTTTGTCCTGACCAATCACCCGTTTATGGAGTTCATCATCGATGTGCAAAAGCTTTTGTCGTTCCGACTGAAGCATCTTGCTGACCGGTATGCCGGTCCACCTGGAAACAATGTCCGCGATATCCTCTGCGTCGATTTCTTCCTTCATGAGAAGTTCACCTGAAGCCTGCTTCTCTTCTATTTTATTTTTGTTGTTTTCAATCTCTTTTTCAATCTCCGCAATCCGTCCGTAGCGTATTTCGGCAACTTTGCCGTAATCACCGCTTCTTTCGTAATCCTCAGCCTGGTGTTTGAGGTCCTCCAGTTCCGATTTCAGTTTTCTGGATTCCTGGATAAGATCTTTTTCTGCATCCCAGCGTGCTTTGATCCTTCGCTGCTCTTCGTGGAGGTTGGCAAGCTGTTTTTCAATTTCTTCTAATCTTTGCCTTGTGTCCGAAGAATTCATACCTGCATTTTGATGAGTTATGGAATATGAAATAATATGTTAAGTTGTAAAATTAAGGTTTTAATACAAGAAAGCTATAACCTGAGTTAGGCGTTTTACATAGCCCGGACGATTTCGGGATGTACAGATGCATAACCTTGTACTGTATCAAGCAGTAGCTGACCGGGAAGAAATAACAGTTTAACAGGTGCAAAAGTTCTCGATCGGAGCAGTCACTGTCCCCGGTGATTCCTCGTTGTTTTTTATAGCAGGCCCCTGCGTCATCGAGGGAGATGAGATGGCATTTGAAGTTGCTTCGGCACTGCATGCACTTCGCGAATCAGACGGGATACCGTTTGTTTTCAAGGGTTCTTTCCGTAAGGCCAACCGTTCTTCGGCCTCTTCCTTTACCGGAATAGGTGACAAGGCGGCACTTGAAATCCTTGGTGAGATAAGGGAGCGATTCGATATGCCGGTGCTGACCGATGTTCACGAGACGCATGAGGTGGATCGGGCGGCGCAGTATGTCGATGTGCTGCAGATACCGGCTTTTCTCAGTCGCCAGTCGGATTTGCTGACGGCAGCCGGAAAGTCCGGTCTCTCTGTGAACATAAAAAAGGGGCAGTTTATGGCTCCTGAAGATATGGAAATGGCAGCGGAAAAGGTCGCCTGTACAGGTAACGCACGCATAATGCTGACCGAAAGAGGCACGACGTTCGGGTACCACAACCTGGTTGTTGATTTCAGAGGGATTCCCAAAATGGCCGGTACCGGTTACCCTGTGGTTTACGATGCAACCCATAGTCTCCAGCTTCCTTCCGCCGGCAAAAAGGTTTCCGGGGGAGAAAGGGAGTTTCTGCTTCCTATGGCCAGGGCTGCGGTTGCCGCAGGTGTTCACGGTCTCTTTTTCGAGGTTCATCCTGACCCTGAAAACGCCATGTCCGACGCAGCCACCCAGGTTTCTCTCAAAGACTTTCCACGGATTGTCCTGCAGTTGCAGAAACTCCATGCGTGTATACGGAATTAGTTGTCAGCTCATTTCAATGTTATAAATACAGATACAGTGTCCGGTTTGAATTATTTTGGTATTCAGTTGTCTTCAGGGGACGCTTCCCAGCTCCTGCAGAACGCACTCAGGCAGGTCAAGGCGCTGATCTTTCCGGTTGAAGGTGTCTTGACGGGAAATCAGATAACCGTTAATGACCGGGGAGAGGCAAGCTGTTCATGTAATATAAGGGATGCTCTTGCCATTGCTGAGGCCAGGCGGAGAGGGCTTCACATAGCAGCTCTCTCGGAACGGTCAAGCGATGCCCAGCGGCATTTGCTGGAACATATCGGGATAGAGCCCGTCTATCTCGGCTGCGAACGCAAGATAGACGCATACGAGAAGTTCAAGGTCGATTGTGGCCTCCGGGATGAAGACTGTGCCTATATTGCCGATGATGTTATTGATATTCCGATTCTTGAAAAAGCAGCACTTTCCATTACGCCGATTGACGGTATCGAGTATCTTCGCAACCGCGTTTCCTACATCTCGGCCTATGAGGGCGGGAAAGGATGCATCAGGGAGATGGTGGAACTGATTCTTCAGGAGCAGGGAAAATGGAAGTACAGTGAGTACTCCACCAGTGAGGGATAGGAATCCGGGAGCAGCAATACCCGGTTGTCAAGCTGTTACACGCAGTCAGGCTGTGTTATTCCTCGTCTGCAATCTCTGCACCTGCTTGCATTTCATGCTGTTCGAGCCAGTATATCGCCGGGCGATAACCAAGATCGGCAGCTTTTTTATAGTCCGCGTACGCCTCTTTCTTTTTTCCCAGCGTCTCGTAAAGCCATGCCCTGTTGCCGTAAGCGGTTTCAAGCAGGGGATCGAGTTCAATGGCTTTGTTGTAATCGGCAAAGGCGGCATCGGCGTTTCCACTTTTTTCTTCGCAGATTCCCCGATTGTTATATGCTCTGGCAAGGTGGCCGGTTTCGGATGGTATTCCTGTGAGGAGAGC
>JAKSCY010000358.1 GCA_022360355.1 Chlorobiales bacterium | reverse complement strand
TTGTTGTCCTGAACCTGGACTTCCAAGCCGTTCACCTCCCTTTTTTGCCAAGATTTGGGTCATTCGGTTTTCCCAGACGTCTGTTGGTATATAATGACGTTAAAGGCTGGGTTTGACCCGGGCTTTATTTTAAAGGCGTCAATTATAAAGCCACCTCATCAATCTGTAAAGAGGCGCTCCCTGTGAAAAGGAAAGTCCGCCCCAAGTTTGAACAAGGTCTGACTCTGGCCCTGGGAGGAGGCGGCGCCAGAGGATTCGCCCACGTGGGAGTCCTGGAGGTGCTGCATAAGCACGATGTGCCCGTCACCACCATTGTGGGCACCAGCGCCGGAGCGGTGGCCGGGGCGGGCTACGCCTTGGGCAACCATCCGCGCACCATGCGCAAGCGGGTGATGGAATTCGCTGAATCTCCCTTGGCCAATCACCCCAAATTAAGGGCTCTGGTGGCGCAGGAGCAGGAGATATCCTGGCGCAGCCTGGGCGACCGCTTGGCCCGTTTTCTCAGCCAGGGCCAGTTGGTCAAGTCTTTGCTCATGGAAGCATCGGTCATGGGCGAAGGCTATTTTAAAGACGTGGTTGATTTTTTTCTGCCCAAGGCCCGCATTGAGTATATGAGTATCCGTTTCATCGCCGCAGCCACGGACATGCTGAGCGGCAAGCCAGTGGCCTTGGCCCAGGGCGATTTGCGCACAGCCGTGCTGGCCTCATCTTCGGTGCCTGGGATTGCCCCGCCGGTGGTGCTGGGAGAGCGTTATTTGGCCGACGGCGGCGTGGCTTGCCTAGTGCCGGTGGAACTGGCTCTGGAGCACGAAGGCGCCCGGGTGCTGGCGGTGGGGGTGGATAGAAGCATCGAAGCGGGCGCGCCGCCCAACCAGGCCTTGGACGCCTATCTCCGGGCGGGCGATATAATGCTGGCCCGCATGGGCGATATAATGCTGGCCCAGGCGCATCTGGCCTTAAGGCCAGCGGTGGGGCATATCCATTGGTTGGATTTCACCCGGGCCGAGGAGATCATGGACCTGGGAGCGGAGGTCGCCGAGGAAGCTATTCCCAGAATTCAGGAGCTTTGCCGCCGGCCCACCTGGCGCGACCGCATGCGCTGCTGGCTGAACGGAGGGCCTGATCTTGGAGCTGTTTGACAAGGAAGCCGGGACCGGG
>JAKSCY010000543.1 GCA_022360355.1 Chlorobiales bacterium | reverse complement strand
GGTACTCCATGGGACTTATCCATTCCGAATTTCAGACGCTGCCGGAGCTTTTCACCCATGTTTTCCGTCATTACAGAGGACAAAAGAAAAAATTCCCTATTGCCCGCAAAGTGAACGGTGCCTATGAGCCCATCTCTTATGATTCCCTCAGCGACGATGTGTCAGCGCTCGCGGCTTTTCTGAAGCACAAGGGTATTGAAGCACGGGACCGCGTTGCCATTCTTTCAGAGAACCGTCCCGGCTGGTATCTTGCAGACATGGCTATCCTGAGTATCGGTGCAATCGATGTCCCGCTCTACCCTTCACTGCCTCCCAACCAGATAGAGTATATCCTCAAGGATTCCGGCTCCAGAGCAATTATCGTCTCCAACATGCTTCAGCTTGGCAAGATCCTTTCCGTTTGGCAAAACCTTCCTGACCTGGAGTTCATGATCGTCATGAACCGGCTCGACGAAAAGGTTGATGGTGTTACCGAGCTTTCCGATGCAAAAAAAACCGGTCGTGCAATCCTTGACAGCACACCTGACTATATCAGCTATACCATGCTGAAACCCGATGATATAGCCACGATCATCTATACATCCGGCACCACGGGGCTGCCGAAAGGTGTCATGCTGACCCACCGGAATATCTGTGAAAATGTCAAGTCCTGCTCTTCGATCATACGACTCGATGAATCGGACCGGAGCCTCTCTTTCCTGCCGCTTTCCCACTCTTATGAAAGAACCGGCGGCTACTATCTGCTCTTTGCATGCGGCGCCCAGATCTACCTTGCGGAAACCGTTGAAACCGTATCACTGAACATTACCGAGGCAAAACCCACGATCATCATCACCGTCCCGCGGCTTTTCGACAGGATAAAAGCAAACATCCTGAAACAGATAGACAATGAAAGCCCGGTAAAACAACAGATTTTCAAGTGGGCTCACACTACCGGACTCGAGTATCACAAACAACTGCAGACAGGAAAATCTTCGCCGGTACTCTTCACGAAGCACCGTATTGCAGACAGGCTTGTCTACGCTAAAATCCGGAACAAACTCGGCGGTCATCTCCGCTATTTTGTTTCAGGAGGCGCTGCTCTTCCTCAAAAAGTGGGAGAATTCTTTCAGGCTTTCGGCATCACCATACTTGAAGGCTACGGGCTTACCGAAACATCACCAGTGACCAATGTCAACCGCCCTGAAAAGGTTAAATTCGGCACCGTAGGCCCGGTGGTCGACAATGTTACCGTTAAAATCGACTCCGACGGCGAAATATTGTTCAAGGGACCGAATATAATGAAAGGCTACTGGAACGACGAGGAAGCAACAAATGAAGTCATCTACGATGACTGGTTTCACACAGGAGATATCGGAGAACTCGATGAAGACGGGTACCTGAAAATCACGGACAGAAAGAAGCATATTATCGTGACATCGGGCGGGAAGAACATTGCCCCCCTCCCCATTGAAGAGTTGATTGCTGAAAACAACTATGTCGACCAGGTCATGGTTGTTGGAGAGAAAAAACCGTTCCTTATTGCCCTTATTGTTCCCGATTTTTCCGAACTGGAGTCTTTCACCGATGAACAGCAGATAATCTGTAAGACAAGAAACGAGCTTATTGAGCATCAAGAGATCCGCAAGATCTACGAATCACATCTGCGCAATATATCGAGGCAGCTTGCCGCACATGAAAAAGTAAGGAAGTTTCTGCTGATGACAGAGCCGTTCACCATTGAAAACGGCTACATGACACCGACGCTCAAACTGAAAAGAAAAGCAATCAGCAAAGCCTTTGAGAAAGAGATCGACTCACTTTTCGGCTCCATGAACACGCTTTACAACTCGGAGTAGCAAGCTCCTCTTCATTCCGCATACAACGATCGTCAGAATCCCGGTTACTCCGGAATTCTGAAGCAGAGGCCGGAATCCTCCTTGCCCGGCAGACGCTCGACAAGTCCTTCTTCTTCAAGCTCTGCAAGAACAGCAACAACCTGCTCGCCATAACGTACTGTCAGCTCTTCAAGAAACATGGCATCAGCGCCGACAAGCTCCTTGACAATTCTTCCCCGGAACCACCGTCTGGACCCCTTGAATTTCGATTGCCGGGTAAGCGGACGTATTCCGGTTTTTTTCCCGGTCAGGCAGAGAGCCCCATAGTCCATAAGAGCGTTATGCCAGTCCCGGCTTTTTCCATGCGGCAGTATTTTTTCAGCGACAGCCAGCAATTCGCCCGGCCTGATGGTTTCCGGCAGTCCGAGCTCATGGATATATATTCTTCTGATGTTGGTATCGACTGTAGCGATATCGAGATTATCCGCAAAAATCGGTATGGAACGGGAAGTGTAAACACCTATGCCGGGCAACCGAATCAGTTCTTCCGATGCGAAAGGGACTTCCGCCGCATAGTCATCGACGATAATTTTTGCACAACGGTGGAGACGCTGTCCCCTTGCATTGTAGCCGAGTCCGCTCCAGTAAGACAAGACTTCTTTCAACGAAGCGCCTGCAAGAGACCTGATATCGGGGAAACGGTCAAGCCATACAAGATATTTTTTCACCACACGCTCGGCCTGCGTCTGCTGCAGCATGACCTCACTGACCATCACCGCGTAACGGTCGGTTGTTTCTCTCCAGGGAAACTGTCTCTTGTTTTCATGGTAAAAGGAAAAAACCTTCTCCTGAAAGCGCTGTATCTTTTGTTGATCCGGATCCATTCAACACCCCCTCCTGAAAACTCAATCCCTGCCAACGAATTACACGGGCGGACACACAGGTTTGCCCTGACATTCACCTTTGTCTGTCACACCTTCACCGCTTTATCAACAACAACATGTTTCTCACCCTGCCGAACCGTCGCGGCCTCGATATACGGGTCATGAGCAAAGTAGAGCAGCCACCGTTTCTCAAGGAGATCGTCCAGAAGAGCTGTTTTTTCACGAATCACCTCAAGCGGAGCAATATCAAAAGCCAGACCCCTTGTAATGCCAAGATGGGCAGACGATGGAATAAGATCGCCTCCATGAACAAGCGTCACGCCGTCACCTGTAACTTTTACCAACTGATGCCCCGCCGTATGCCCCTGTCCTGCAGGAAACAACTCTATTCCGGGCAGTAGCTCTACATAGCCGTCAATGAGCTCCATCGACCCGCTTTTTCCCAAAGCATCGGTGAATTCGAACAGGTAACTGGATTTCTCTTTCAAATTCGGCTGCATCGCAGTCTCGTAATTATCCTTCTGCACGTACAAACGGGCATTGGGAAAAACGGAAACGAGCCTGCCATGACGCTCTTCAAATGCGCCTGCAACATGATCAAAGTGCAAATGTGTAAAAATGACATCTGTAATATCCTGCCGCTGCAGACCTGCACGCTGCAGCTCTTCGTCAAGCCGCCATTCTGACAGCTCATAGATCATCTTCATCTTGTCGCTCCAGGCGGTGCCCATTGCTGCATCGACAAGAATGTTCCTGCCTTTTCCCTTTATAAGCAGAATCCGCATTGCGAGTCTTACCCGGTTAAGATGATCGGGCGTAACAACTTTTTCCCACAATACCCTCGGAACCACCCCGAAAACCGAACCACCGTCGAGGCTGAAATACTGAACGTCAAGGGTATGCAATGTGTATTCACCTATCGTAAGCATAAGACCGGAACAAGTCAAAATTCAAAAAACAACCGTCAAAAGCGGCCGCCCTGTAGTCATGCCATACATGATGCCCCTTTTCATAAAAAAGCTACATTCCGCGATCGCTCGAACACAAAAAAGCCTGACTTGTGCCAGGCTTCTTCATTGTAGTCAAATTGCGGATACGAAGCAACAGCAGACGCTGTACCGTCCGCGAAATCTCAGGAAGTAACAGTTTTCCGCTCTTTGACTTTCAAAGCGGCTTTACCTGTACGCTTTCTGAGATAGAACAGCTTTGCACGGCGGGTTTTACCGTTTTTCAGCACTTTTATGCTTTCGATGTTCGGCGAGTTCAAGGGAATGATGCGTTCGACGCCTATACCGTTGGAAATTTTTCTGACTGTAACGGTTTTTGATGCCCCCACGCCCCTTTCGCTGATGATAACCCCCTCGAAAGCCTGCAACCGCTCTTTCTCGCCTTCGATAACTTTCAACTGCATTTTCACTGTATCGCCCGGATGCACCTCCGGCAAATCATTTCGTTCCTGTGTTGCTTCAACCAATTGAATTAACTGATCCATGATAAAAGTATTAGCGTTAGTTGTTCTTTAACTCTTCAATAATATCCTTGTCAAGAAGGTCAGGGCGCCGTTTGAGCGTGCGCTCCAGAGCATTGCTGCTCCTCCACTCTTCTATCTTCTTGTGATGACCCGACAGCAGCACCTCAGGAACCCGCATCCCCCTGAATTCAGCCGGCCTGGTATAATACTCACAATCAAGCATGCCTGCCTGAAACGAATCGGTCAATGCCGACTCACTGTCCCCCAGAACACCTGGAATGAGACGAACAATTGCATCAATCAAAAGCAGTGCCGGAATTTCTCCTCCTGAAAGCACAATATCACCAACCGACAACTCCATGGTGACAAGCTTTTTTCTGATCCTTTCATCAACGGCCTTGTAGTGACCGCACAATATAATCAGATTTTTCAGCCTTGAAAGCCTGTTTGCTGCCGGCTGATCGAACGTTTCTCCATCGGGAGTCATAAAAATCACGGCATCATACGACCTTTC
>JAKSCY010000640.1 GCA_022360355.1 Chlorobiales bacterium | reverse complement strand
GGAGAAGCTTGCCGTTGGCCACGCAATTGAGGGCCACGCCGCCGGCCAGGCAGAGATGTTTCTGTCCGGTGACTTTGTGCACGTGCCGGGCCATGCGGAAGACTATCTCCTCGGTGACCTTCTGCACGCTGGCGGCCAGGTCCATCTCCCGCTGGGTCATGGGGCTCTCCGGCTCCCGGGGCGGCCCGCCGAACAGATCGGCGAACCTGTCATTGGTCATGGTGAGACCCTGGCAGTAGTTGAAATACTGCATGTCCAGCTTAAAGGAACCATCTTCCTTGAGGTCCATCAGCTTGTCCAGGATAAGGTCTACGTACCTGGGCTTTCCGTAAGGGGCCAAGCCCATGACCTTGTACTCCCCGGAGTTGACCCGGAATCCGGTAAAGTAGGTGAAGGCCGAGTAGAGGAGGCCCAGGGAGTGGGGGAAATGGATCTCGGCCATGATCTGGACCCGGTTGTCGCGGCCCAGGCCAAAGGAGGTGGTGGTCCACTCGCCCACCCCGTCCAGGGTCAGGAAGGCGGCCTCCTTGAAGGGCGAGGGAAAGAAGGCCGAGGCAGCGTGGGACTCATGATGCTCGCAGAAGATGATCCGGCCCTCAAAGTCCAGGTTTTTCTTGATCACGTCCGGCAGCCACAGCTTCTGCCGCAACCAGAGGGGCATGGCCATCATGAACGACCGGAGGCCCGCCGGGGCAAAGGCCACGTAAGTCTCCAGTAACCGCTCGAACTTGAGAAAGGGTTTGTCGTAGAAGGCGACCAGGTCCAGGTCCCTGGCCTTCAACCCGGCCTCCTTAAGACAGTACCGGGCGGCTTGGGCCGGGAAGCGGTGGTCGTGCTTCTTGCGGGACCAGCGCTCCTCCTGGCCGGCGGCCACAAGTCTGCCGTCCTGGACCAGGCAGGCGGCTGAATCGTGGTAGTAGGCTGATATGCCGAGGATGTTCATCTTCTTCAAGAGGCTATATATCAGATCCTTACCGGCCTCACCAGGGTCAAAGCGATTGTTCCCGGTGGTGGGTTCACGACAAGGACCGGCCGTGGGCGAGGGGAGGGCGTCTTCAGAACGGCTGGCCATGGTCGACCTGGGCCGGGAAAAGGAAGGGATCTCAAGGTCGGACTTGTTCGGAAGGTTCGGATGAGGCTATTATTCGGATATCGACCTTTTTGTTGGGGATCATCAAAAATGACCGAGGAAGAAAGCCGGG
>JAKSCY010000077.1 GCA_022360355.1 Chlorobiales bacterium | reverse complement strand
GTGAGGTCACACCCCATCATCTGCTGCTGACCGACGACCGAGTGACGGACTACGATACCAACTTCAAGATGAATCCACCGCTACGTACACAGCGGGACATCGAAGCCCTGAAGCAGGGGATCGCCGATGGCGTGGTTACGGCCCTGGCCACGGATCATGCCCCGCATCTACTCAGCGGGAAGGAACTGGAGTTCCTGGCCGCTCCCTTTGGGATTGTGGGTATGGAGTGTGCTTTGGGGCTCTATATCAAAGCCCTCATCGAACCGGGTGTGGTGGACTGGCCGGGGTTGATTCGTTTGATGACCGTGGGGCCGGCCGGTATCATCCAGGTCGATAAGGGGACCCTGGGCCAGGGGAAACAGGCGGATATTACCATCTTTGATCCGAATGCCACCTATACGGTTGACGCGGAATCCTTTGTGTCTAAGGGACGGAACTGTCCCTACCAGGGCTGGGAGCTTAAGGGAGTTATTGAAACCACCATCGTAGGTGGCGAGATTCGCTACGCCCGCAAGACAACCCACTAGGCCCATGGCAACGATTGGATTCATGCCCTACCTCATTGATGGTAACAACCTACGTGGTGTCATCCTCAGCAATGATGAGCTCTTTGCTCCGGTGACGGATGGCGAACTCTGCGGCGACATCTGCCGTTACCTGGGGAGGCAACGGGATAATGGTGAGGTGGTCTTCGATGGCACCGGACCTCCTAATAAGGCCCCCTTTTATCAATTGCGTGGTTTGGATGTCACCTTTGCCGGGGAAGGCAGCGATGCGGACAGTGTGATTGAGGGGCGATTGGAGAGGGCGGTGAACACGAAACGTTTGGTCGTTGTCAGCGATGATCGACGTCTGCGACGGGCTGCCCGTCGGGCCAAGACGCAGTCTTTGCGTTGTGTGGATTTTTGGCAGCGTGTGGTTGATTTTAAACATCGAAGGCCCCGACCCGCAGAACCGTCAAGCAAGCGACATGGTCTCAATCAGGAGGAGACCCAGCGTTGGATGACCACTTTTGGTTTGGAAGAGAAAAACGGAAGTCAGT
>JAKSCY010000362.1 GCA_022360355.1 Chlorobiales bacterium | reverse complement strand
TGATCGAGGATTTTCTGCCGGTTATTCCCGAAACCCGGGCCGGGATCGATGCAAAACTGCAAGAGGCGCTGACGGAGTCCGAGATTGTCGATAACCTGATATCGAGGGACGGCACTGTACTCACCATGCTGATCGAACTGGATACCTATCCCGGTGAAGAGGAGGACAGCAATCCCCGTTACACGGTCGCAGAGGCAGTCAACGCAGTGCTTGCCGAAGAGGCATACAGCGGGCTCAAGCCCTATGTCGCCGGAAGCCCCCACTTCGGTTACGAGTATGATGCGCTTGCCAAACAACAGACCTCCAAACTGTTCATGCTGATCATCCTCGTGATGGCGGTCCTGCTTCTCTGGCTGGCCCGCGGGCCACGGGGGATTGTCGTCCCGCTGCTGATCACCATTATTGCCGTGTTCTGGACCATCGGTACCATTGGAGCGATCGGTTTTACCATGAATCTTTTGAGTATCGCCCTGCCGACCATGCTCATCTGTGTGGGAATCGGGGATTCAATGCATGGCATCACCGCTTTCCACGACTATGTGGACCGGGGGGAATCGCGGATCGATGCCCTGAAAAAAGCGTTCAGCGAGGTAGGGGGGCCTATCATGTTGACTTCGCTGACGACGGCTACAGGATTTCTGGCATATCTGACAACCTTTGTGAAACCGTATCGGGAAATGGGCGTCTATATTGCCTGCGGTGTCGTTTATGCCTTTGTTCTTACTGTTATCCTGACCCCGATTCTCTACTCGTTCGGGAAAAAATATCCTAAGCCAAGTCGTAAAAGAAACAAAGAGGAGGGGGCTGGGGACATTTTTGATCGCTGGCTTCAACTGGTGTATCGTGTCGTTGTCAAGCATCCGCGAACGATCATTGTTTTTTTTAGTACCATCCTGATAGTGACGTTCTGGGGCTTCACGAACATAAAGGTTGAATCCAATACAGCAAAGCTGGTTTTCAAGAGTCAACCGCTTCGCCAGACCATTGATATCATCGATGAACGGCTTGGGGCGAACTTCTCACTGGAATATCTGCTGAACACGGGAGAAGAGTCCGGGATAAAAGATCCGGAGTTCATGGGAAAACTCGACAAGCTGATGGTCATGGCCGAAGAGCATCCCCTTGTGACCAAAGCGACTTCCGTAACAACGGTGCTCAAGAAAATTCGTCGTGCGCTCAATGGGAATGATCCTGATTTCTATTCATTGCCTGAGTCCAGGGATGCACTGGCACAGTACCTGTTCCTCTATGAGAGTTCAGGAGGGAACACCCTTGATATGCTTGTCGGTTTTACCTATGACCAGGCCCGGCTGTCCCTGAAAATGAAATCGCTCGATACCTTCGATGCACGTGAGCTTTCAGATTTCATGAATGCCAACATCGATACCCTGTTCGGGGACGGGAAAGTGGAAATCATAGAAGCCGGGGGTATGAGAAACTATCTGGCTTTGAACGATATTCTGTTCGAGGGACAGAGAAACAGTTTTATTGCCGCCCTTTCAGTGATTACAGTGGTGATGATCATCGTACTGCGCTCTTTGAAGCTCGGA
>JAKSCY010000557.1 GCA_022360355.1 Chlorobiales bacterium | reverse complement strand
TGTAATGCCATGAGTCGGGGTATTTCCCTCCCACCCTGTTGAGATCAGGACCGGTACGTCTCGATCCCCAGAGAAACGGTCGATCGTAAGCGAACTCTTCGGGCTTCGAATACTCGCCGTATCGCAGCACTTCCGTTCTCAAAGGCCGGACGGTCTGAGTATGGCAGTTGTTACAGCCTTCCCGGATGTAAATATCCCTTCCCTCCAGTTCAACAGCCGTATAGGGTTTGATGTAGTCGCTTACCGGCTGGGTGGAAGGCATGAGCATCGGTATAAAAACCGTTACCACCGTGCCAACGAGGATGACAATGGCCGAAAGAACGGCAAATACAACCGGTTTTGAATACACTCCCATGTACGTGCCTCCATTTAACTGTTCAGTTGTTGTTTTTTGATGTTCGGACCGTCATGAAAATGTTCCATGCAAACAGAAGAATCCCCACAAAGTACAAGACGCCTGCAGCAAACCGGATTTTATAGTAGGGATAAAGCGAGGCAATGGAATCGAGGAAATTGTAGGTCAGTGAACCATCAGGGTCAGTGGCTTTCCACATCGCACCCTGCTGGATTCCGCCTATCCACATGGTAACCGTCCAGATAAGCTGTCCGACAAGAATGAGCCAGAAGTGTACATTTGCGATTCTGATGCTGTATAAACCGGTTCCGGTGATTTTCGGAATCATGTAGTAGAACGATGCTGAAATGGTCATGGTTACCCAGCCCATGGTTCCCATATGAACATGACCCACGACCCAGTCAGTGTAGTGGAAGAAAGCGTTCAATGTTCTCAGCCCCTGCGTCGGGCCCTGTATGGTCTGCAAACCGTAAAACGTAATCCCGACGATAAAAAACTTCACAAGATAGTTGGAACGCATCTGTTCCCAGTTTCCACGGAGCGTATAGTAACCGTTTACCACGGAACCCCAGGAAGGGGCGATCAGGAACATGCTGAAAGCAATGGCAACCGTTTGTATCCATTCCGGCAGAGGAGTCAGCATGAGATGATGCGCGCCGGTCCAGAGGTAGGCAAAAATAAGCGACCAGAAAGAGATAATAGAGAGCCTGTGACTGAACAGCGGCAAGCCTGTTGAAACCGGAAGAAAGTAATAAAACATCGCAAGGATCGGGACTGTAAAAATAAAACCGACGATATTGTGCCCGTACCACCACTGCACATTGGCATCGTTGGCACCGGCATAGAGCGAATACGATTTAAAAAAATTGACAGGCACCTCAAGGTTGTTGACGATATACAGGACAGCTATCGTGACCGTCATTGCGATGATATACCAGAGAGAAACATACATCTGTTTTTCCTGACGCTTGATCAGTGTGGCAAAGACGTTGATCGCAAAGATCACCCACATGACGACTACGGCAATATCGAGCGGCCACTCGAGCTCCGCATACTCTTTGGATGTATTCATCCCGGCAAAAAGGCTGAGAGCGGCCAGAGCAATGATAAGATTGAAAAAATACAGGTGTACCTTTGCAAGGCCGGGAAAAACAAGAGGTGTTCGCGTAAGTTTCTGGATAATGTAGTAGGAAGCTGCAAAAATACCTGCAAGCCCGAAACCAAGCCCCAAACCGTTGGTATGCACTACCCTGAGACGTCCGAAGCTCAGCCACGGGGTAAGATTGAGGGCTGGATTGAACATTTCAGCCGCTATCCACAGACCGACAATCAAACCGATAATCAACCAGAATAACGCAGAAAAGGTAAATCCGCGAACAATTTGGTAGTCATAATTGCTCTCTTTCATGCCTTTTTCTCCCTATGGTCCGATTAGATTTGGTGGTAGGTGATGGTTATGAGGCACCTTCGAGAATATAATAACTCCTGCTCGGACATGCATGGTTTTCCTGATTATTTGCATATTTCTCACAAAGTACTCTACTTTTGGGTGCCCTTTTTCATCATAACCGAGAGCCCATGTCCTTCACCGTGACAATCAACATCAGCCGCACATTCAATACGGCGGCTTCTTTCGAAAAGGTTTTCGAACTACTTTCCGACGTTGCAAAATCAGGTGCCTTTTTTCCAAAGACAGAGAAAATAGTCGACCTTGGCAATAATATCTGGAGATGGGAAATGGAACGCATCGGGATTGGGGATTATACGCTCCAGCAATCCATCTACGCCTGTAAATATATCTCCGATAAAGATCAGCAAACGGTTACATGGATTCCTGTTGAAGGAATCGGCAACGCTATCGTCAACGGAAAATGGGAAATCATGCCAACGCAGAAAGGATGCAAAGTGGTACTACAATCCAGCGGTGCTCTTACGGTCAGCATGGCGGGCTTTCTGGAATTTTTTCTCTCCCCTTTGATCAGAATGGAATTCGAAGGAATCGTCGATCAATATGTCGCAAACCTTAAAAAGGAATTCGAACACGATCAGGTAAACCGGTAAGGCGAGCCGTCCGGTCGAGAGTATTTCCAACCCGCTGAAACTTATTGACAAAGGCGAAAGTTAACTTTCGGTGAATTGCCTTGCTTGCTCTGCATCCGACAAAAAAAGACCGCTTTCCAACATACTCTTATATTACCGCGCATTTGTTTACTTTATGAATAATGCCCTGAAAAAGCCCAGAAAAATCTACGTCACCCGTACCGTCGAGTTTAATGCTGCGCACCGCCTGTACAATCCTGACTTTTCAGACGATGAAAACCGGGACATCTATGGCAAATGCAGCAACACCCACGGCCACGGACATAATTATGAGCTGGAAATCACCGTAAGCGGAATTGTCGACCAGGCAACCGGATTTCTGCTTGACATGAAGGAACTGAAACAGATCCTCGAACAGGAAATCATGAAACGGTTCGATCACAAGCACCTCAACTTCGATGTCAAGGAACTCAGAAATGCGGTTCCGAGCACGGAAATGCTTGCCGTCACTGTATGGGACATTTTAACCGTTGCATTGCAGCGCTACATTAACAAAGGAATAACCCTTCATGAAGTCACGATCCATGAAACAAGAAAAAACTCCGTCCGGTACCTGGGTGAATAACCCTGCCTCTTATGCCGGATACAGTTCATGTGCCGATGATGACTGTTTTAACGATATCCACGATACCGATCAGGAAATCATTTCAGGGCTGTCCGACGCGGTATACAACATGCTCGAAGGCATTGGTGAAAACCCTGACCGCGAGGGGCTTGTAAAAACACCTGAACGAGTTGCGCGCTCGTTGCGGTTTCTTACGAAAGGATACCGCCAGGACCCCGAAGAGATGCTGAAAAAAGCTGTCTTTTCCGAATCCTATGATGAAATGGTGCTGGTCAAGGATATCGAGCTTTTTTCAATGTGCGAACACCACATGCTGCCGTTTTTCGGCAAGGCACACGTTGCTTATATCCCGGACGGCAAAATCGTCGGCATTTCCAAGCTTGCAAGAGTGGTGGAAGTCTATGCACGCAGGCTTCAGGTACAGGAACGCCTCACCCAGCAGATCCGTGATGTTATCCAGAGTGTCCTGAGCCCGAGAGGAGTGGGTGTCGTGATCGAGGCAAAACACATGTGCATGGTTATGAGGGGTGTGGAAAAACAGAACTCAACCACAACGACCTCAGCCATGTCAGGCGAGTTTCTTTCCTCCCAGTCAACAAGAAGCGAGTTTCTCCGCCTGATCAATCGCTGATAAAGCTGTTGAGGATTTTTTTCCCCTCCCCTACAGCGTTCTCAAGCAGTTCTTCAACAGTCTGGCTTATGCCGCTGCCGAGCTCAAGGTTCTTCGGCGGCACCCCGATGAGAACAATGTCATCGGGAAGCCTTGCATGAAGACGAGCAACAGAAAGAAGTTCGCTGAGCCCCATCTGGTGAGATGACATTTTACGGTGGATAAAGGCCGGAAGTTCATCGTTACGATATACATAAACCTGTTGGTCGAAATCCGAAGGAATAATAGCATCATAAATAATCAGTACGTCAGCCGACTCGATATAGTCAAGCAGGTAGATTCCCTGTGTACCTCCGTCGATAAATTGCACGGCATCTGACAGATCCGAACTCTCTTCTTCAAGCCGCTTTACAGCCTCGACACCAAATCCCTCGTCACCGAACAGAATGTTACCAAGACCGATGACGTTGATTTTTTTCATTTGTCATACATTTTCCACTACCCACTTGGAAGGAGGCTTTTATTAGTTGTCATGTGCGGTCTGAGTTCAAGGCAAACGGAGCTTCCTTATTTATCCGCTCAACGCAGAAATCAAGCCGCGTAATAAATTAACAAAAGCCTCAATCTAAAGATGGTTCTTCCTCAACCCTATGCTTATACCCCGTAATAATCGATGAGGTCACGCTCGTTCGATCCACGACATCGTGACGGAACACAGCATACAGATGCAGGATGAGGTAAAAGGGAAAAATCCATGCTACGCTGTGATGGACGATATGCAGATTGTAGCTGCTGCCGAACAGGGGAATAACCCAGCCAAACCAGGTATCAGTGAATCCTCCCGGATTGTTCTCGCCATACATCGCAAGGCCGGTAACAATCATGAAAAGCGACCCGACAAAGATAAAAAGGAAATAGGACATCGCTGCAACCGGATTATGCCCGATATAGCTCGGTTCGTCCCTGCGAAGGAAAAGATAAGAAGCCATCTGCTCTCTGAAAGGTCTGCCCCACCATTTTGGCGACCAGGGCCTGAAACCGGCAAAACGGGCGTAGCGATCATGGCCGAAAAGCGCCCAGTACATACGGAAAAGATAGTTCGCGATAAAGATAAACGCAGCTGTAAAGTGTACGAAACGAAAGATCGACATCTGCTTGAACCAGACAGCCTCTCCTATCGGC
>JAKSCY010000394.1 GCA_022360355.1 Chlorobiales bacterium | reverse complement strand
GCATGCCTAACGCCCGTGTGGTGACGCAGAATATCGACGGCATGCACCAGAGAGCGGGTTCAAGTGACGTGATCGAGCTGCACGGCAGTCTCTGGCGCCTCCGCTGCCAGAACTGCGGTTTCAAAAAAGAAGATTACGGAGAGCAGTTCGAAACAATCCGTTGCGAGTGCGGAGACCGGCTCAGGCCCGACATCATATGGTTCGGCGACATGCTCGATGCGGTTGTCATGAGCAAGGCAGCCGAAGCGATCAGAAACTGCGACCTGTTTATCAGCATCGGCACATCCGGAACCGTCTGGCCCGCAGCAGGCTACCCCGACCTTGCCAAAAAATCCGGTGCCTACTGCATCGAAATCAATCCAGAACCGTCCGGAGCGACAAGCTATGACCGGGTTGTTGAGAGGCCTGCGGGGGAGGTATTGCTTGAACTTTTCGATGTTGCGCGTCAATAAATCTGTTACGCTTTTCGATAGCTGCGTTGAGCGGTGCTCGGAATCCTCATCTCGACAAGTCGGAACTCCCGGAACTCCTTCTATCGACGCACGAAAGGTGGTAATAAGTCGAACGTTGTTATATAACCGGTAGTTCAGCATGCTCAAGCTCTGCATGCTTTTTTGAGATTTCCTCAGCGAGAGCATCGAGTTCGGTGAACGTGTCTTTCTGGGGCAAACCCTTGCACATGACCGTGGCAAGCACTTCGACATTAATGTTTGGAATCAATGCTGAAACCTGCTCTATAGCCTTTGAGGCCCAGCCGTAAGAACCAATGACAGCAGCGTATTTCAGCTTTGGACGCAGTGCGTTTGCCAGATGAGTCGCTGAAAAAACTGCTGGATGTGGGCCCGTCAGTACGGTGGGCGTGCCAATCACTATGGTTGCCGCATCGACAAGAGCCATGGCGAGTTTTCCGATGTCGGCACTTGATAGCTCGAATTTTTTTACCGTAACTCCTTTTTCAATCAAGGCGTTCATCAGGTGATTCACCATTATTGCAGTACTTCCATGCATTGATATGTATGGAAGCACAACAACGTTCGAAACATGTTCTGAAACCCAGCTTTCGTATGCGGAAACAATCTGCTCCGGATGGTCGAAGATCGGACCATGGCTTGGGGCGATAAATGCAATGTCGAAACCTCGAATTTT
>JAKSCY010000609.1 GCA_022360355.1 Chlorobiales bacterium | reverse complement strand
TTTTTTCTCACCGCCTCGGTCTCCTACTATTGGGGCCTTAAGGAAGAGCGAACCGCCAAGAGCGAGTCCACCAAGGCCGGGATGGCCGTGGCCCTGATTATTTTAATGTGCCTAGGCGGTTATATCTTTGTTGAGGTTTTCCCCTGGAACCTGTGGACCAATCTCCAAGCCTACCGGTTCCTGATTATCATGAAGTGGCTGGGCTATATCTTCATCGGAGCGACCATGGCCAAGTTTATTTTTGGACGGTCCTCCTTGGAGGGAAGTCTGCCCGGCTGGTTGATGCTGGTCGCCTCCGGGAGGGAGGTGCCGCTATCCCTGGCCTGGGGCCATCTGGTCGAGATGTTTAGGAGATACCTCTCGCCCAGGCTGTCCGGTCCGGTGTTCAATTACATCTTGGGTGCGACGATCTTGGTCGGGGCCCTGAGCCTTTTCTGGGCCGGGACCGTCTCAGAGGAGTTGATCAAGGTTATTCTCTTTGTCCTGGTCAGCCTTTGGTTCATGGCCAATCGTAGGATCTGGTTGAGAATCTCGGTTCCCTTGGGCCTGGTTGTCGTGCTCCTGGTGGTCAGCCTGCTTTTCCCGAAACTACCGCTCGTCGGAACCAGGCTGGGCTGGACCTACACCCACGATACGGCGGATTTCCGCTCGGTCTCCCAATACGCCGCGGAGAATACGCCCCGGGAGGCCCTCTTTTTGGTCCCGCCCATGTTCGGCGAGTTCAGGTACACGGCCAGAAGAAGCCTGGTGGTCGACTTCAAATGCATCTCCTGGCAGTATGAGGCCATAAGCGCTTGGTACAATAGAATGATTGACTGCTACGGCCAGGTGAAAACCGGAGGATGGCAGGCAACCCAAGCCCTGGATACCAACTACCGGCGGATAACTCCCGAGAAAATACTCCAGATTGTCGGCAAGTACGGCGCCACCCACGCCATCCTCTACACCGGGACCTTTTTCCCCGAGCCGGCCGTTTATGAGAATGAGACCTACAAGGTTATCGACCTGAGAGAGATCAAGCCTTAGAGGTCGTTTCAGAAATGCTTGCTGCTCTGACCGGCCCGACTCGGGTAAAAGTCCGGGTCAAGTCCCAGGGAGTGGGTTAAATATGAGAGGGCTCTCCTGGCCGGGCCTTTCCGGTTGCCTCCCATTCGCCCAGGGCCAGCCCCCTGAACCATCCGGCCAGGCGTCGAACCGGCTCCGCCCCACCCAGGATCAGGTTCCAGACCGGCCCGGCCGAGT
>JAKSCY010000730.1 GCA_022360355.1 Chlorobiales bacterium | reverse complement strand
ATTCAAAGAAACCGAGCTTCCAGGCCATTTCTTTTTTGATGTCGGCTTTTTGTACACTCAGCTTGTTATTTTCATCCAGAAAAGCTTGTTGTCCAGGACTGAGTGACGAAGAGACAAAGGGACTGAGTGACGAAGAGATGCTGACGCGGCCTTCTAACAGTGTGGTTTTTATGATAGCTTCGTCATCATAAGCATTTATATTGAAATGAGTACCGAGTACCCTGACTTCAGCCTTATTGCTCACATTAACCATGAACGGTTTTTCTTTATTTTCGGCCACCTCGAAATAGGCCTCACCGCTAAGCTCAACCAGTCGTTGCCTGCCGGAAAAAACAGCCGGAAAACGAAGGGAAGAGGCCGAGTTCAGCCATACGACCGTGCTATCGGATAATACAATACGGAATTGATTTCCCCGGGCAGTTGCCATAGTATTGTACAGTACAGGATCTTTTTCATCTATGCTTTGGGGAATATAAGCCAGTTGTCCTCCTTCCCTGTTGATCAAAGCCATTCCCTGAGTAGCGACCTTTCCGTCAGGGATGGAATCCAGCCGGATCACCGAGCCATCGGCCAGGGTCAGGGTCGCCACCTCACTGCCGGGAGGTACATCAATAAGCATAGCGCTTTCACGACTCATTAAATCGGATAAAGGCTGTTGGAATAAGAATCCAAGTGCAAAAAGAATAAGCACGGCCGCTGCTGCAGCCATCCATTTGTACCTTTGTTTTTGGCTGAATGGTTTCAGGACGTTGACCTTAGCTTCATTATGGATCTTCTCACGAATGGCTTTAAAAAGCCTGTTTTTTAATTTTTGTTCACTGGCATCATGCCCCCATTCCAGGGGTTCTCCGGTTTCCTGATTATACCACTGTTCGAAATATTTTTTTTCTTCTTCCGTGATTGTACCTTTTAACCATTTATCGGCTAATTCATATATTTTATTTTTGTCGGTCATTGTGGAATTTATGTGTTTACCTATTATAGTGTCAAAAAAAGAGTCTATCCCTGAGTGAGGAAGTTATTTTTTTTAAAAGGGCTGCTTGATCCCAGATACCAGATGCTTGATTCTGATGTCGGAACGAAGCGGAGATCCCCCACCGAAGGTCGGGAGCGGATCATTTTACATTCTACAACTTATCCGCCCTGCCGAAGCTACTGTGTGTAGATATAAAGGCTAAAGCCTTTCCTTGTTTATCATTCGCTTCATAACTTTTGAATAGTAGAT
>JAKSCY010000215.1 GCA_022360355.1 Chlorobiales bacterium | reverse complement strand
TGCCATTAAATGGAGAAGAAAAGTCCGTGAAGGATTTCGGAATAAATGATTTTCGAAATGTGATGTATGAATCAGCTGATAATGCTGAGAAGTGGGTGTATTCGGGAAGTGAATTCAGGTTGGTCAATAGTGGTGCAAGTTTCGGATGGGGTACAAGCATGTATCTCGAAGGAACTCTTTATAATAAAGAAACCACAACAGAAGAGCAGGTGCAGCTGGTGCCAATTGGCAACACCATACTTCGCCAATTAACTTTTGAAGAAATCAATTAGAAACTTAATACTGTAATATGAAAACATTCAGATTATTATTGGCTACTATACTACTTGTTTCAAGTATTTCAGCATCGGCCGCTTACAAGATTGACCGGTTAGAGCCTGCTTTCTGGTGGGCTGGCATGGAAAATCCTGGTTTGCAATTATTGGTTTATGGAGAAGGTATCTCCGAATTGCGTCCCGAGATTAATTTCGATGGCGTTTCTTTGGAGCGCACGGTTCATGTTAAATCACCCAACTATTTGTTTTTATACCTCAATATCGATAAGGAAGTTAAAGCCGGTAGCTTTGATATTGCTTTTAAGCGCAAAAATAAAACTGTACTGACCTATAAGTATGAGTTAAAGCAACGCAAAGAAAATTCGGCCATGCGTCAAGGTTATAATACTTCTGATGTGATGTACCTGATTACGCCTGACCGTTTTGTGAATGGGGATACTTCCAACGATGAGGTAGAAGGTATGAAAGAAGGGCTTAACCGTTCTGATGATTTTGGACGCCACGGCGGTGATTTAGCTGGTATTATTCAGAGTCTGGATTACATCGAAGACATGGGCTACACCACTTTGTGGTTGAATCCGGTGATGGAGAATGATATGAAAAGAGGTTCGTATCACGGCTATGCGATTACTGATTTTTACAAGACGGATGCACGTCACGGTACCAATGAGGATTACCTGAAGCTTTCGGAAGAGTTAAAGAAAAAGAATATGAAGCTGGTGATTGATATGATTATGAACCACTGTGGTTCCGAGCATTGGTGGATGAATGACTTACCCACTGATGACTGGTTGAATTTTCAGGATGGATGGCAGGTAACTACTCATTTGCGCGAAAGCAATATGGATCCATATGCCTCTGATTACGATAAGCGCAATCATGCCGACGGTTGGTTTGTGGAGTCAATGCCTGATTTAAATCAGCGCAATCCCTTAATGGCCGATTACCTGATCTACAATACCATTTGGTGGATTGAATATGCTGATCTGGATGGAATCCGCATGGATACATATCCTTATCCTGACAAGGAATTTATGAGCGAGTGGACACGCCGAGTAATGGAAGAGTATCCAAATTTTAATATTGTGGGTGAGGAGTGGAGTACCAATCCAGCCATTGTTGCTTATTGGCAAAAAGATAAGATCAATGCGGATGGTTATGTGTCATACATGCCGGGCGTTTTTGATTTCCCGTTGCAAGAGGCGTTGGTTAAGGCTTTAAATGAAGATGACAGCCAGTGGGGACAAGGTCTGGTGAAGTTATATCAAACATTAGCTGATGACCATTTATATGCTGATCCTTCACAGCTGGTTACTTTCCCCGATAACCATGATATGAGCCGTTTCTACACGCAGATTAATGAAGACTTTGATATGTTCAAAATGGGTATGGCCTACATTGCTGTAACGCGTGGTATTCCACAGATTTATTACGGAACAGAGATATTGATGACGAATCCTAATTCTGATTCTCATGGAGAAATACGCGCTGAATACCCAGGTGGTTGGGACGATCACACAGTCAATGCCTTTACCAGTGAAGGTTTAACTGCTGATCAGAAAGAAGCTCAGCAATTTACCAAGACATTGTTAAACTGGCGTAAAACGTCCGATGCTGTTCATAACGGCTGCTTAAAGCACTTTGCCCCTACGCATGCCAATGGTCTTTATACCTTATTCCGTTATGACGATGAAACAGTTGTGATGTTGATCATGAATAAAAACTCAGAAGCCAAAGATGTTAATATCCTGCCTTTTAAAGATGAGGTGATTGGAGATGTCGCGGAAGGACTAGATGTAATAAATGGTAAAAAAGTATCGTTGGCCGGAGAAACCGTAAAAGTTGAAGGACGCTCT
>JAKSCY010000414.1 GCA_022360355.1 Chlorobiales bacterium | reverse complement strand
TGCCGGTGAGGGTGAGTGAGATAAAAATGGCCGGCACCGTGTATGCGAAAATCAGAACACAATACTGGGCAATCTGTGTATTGGTGACACCTTTCATGCCACCGAAAACCGCATAGATAAATACGATGGTCATACCTATGTAAATTCCGTTTGCATAGGAAACGTCCAGGAACCGGGAAAAGACAACACCAATACCTGTCATCTGGCCGATAACATAGGTGACCGATGCAGTAACAAGACAGATTACACCCACCATACGGGCACCATTGGAATAAAACCGTTCACCGATGAATTCCGATACGGTAAATTTTCCAAACTTCCGGAGATAGGGTGCAAGCAGCATGGCAAGAAGACAGTAGCCGCCTGTCCATCCCATTAGATAAACAGAGCCATCATACCCTAAAAATGCAATAAGCCCGGCCATACCGATAAAAGAAGCCGCAGACATCCAGTCTGCCCCTGTGGCCATACCGTTTAATACGGGATGAACACCCTTGCTGGCTACGTAAAAATCACCCGTGTCCTTGGCCTTGGATCTGAGGGCAATAACAATATAAAGAGCAAATGTCGCTCCAACAACAAGAAACGTCAAAACTTTCAAACTCATGGTTCTCTCCTCTTTGTTTTGGTCAGCCTTTAGTCTTCTTCAACACCAAATTCTTTATCCAGTTTTTCCATCCGGTTGGAATAGAAAAAAATCAGGGCCACAAAGACGTAAATTGCCCCCTGCTGCGAGAACCAGAACCCCAGTTTGTACCCACCGATTGAAATGGCATTCAGCGGATGAACCAGTAAAATTCCAAACCCGAAAGAAACGACAAACCAGACGATTAGACATTGAACCACCAGCTTGATATTTCTCCGCCAGTACTCCTCCCTTGACTTTTCGCTCATGGACCTTCCCTCCTTGTATTAAGGTTAATAAACACCGGACCATTTATTGATACAGCAATAAATGTTCCAGATAACGGAGAGTTACGAAGACCTTCATCTGCCGGGCTTCCCGGGATGTTTTTTAAATGAAGGGATGCGCAGG
>JAKSCY010000250.1 GCA_022360355.1 Chlorobiales bacterium | reverse complement strand
GCCATCGCAGTCAAGAATAGGCGGTGAAAACTTGTCGACCCATTCATACCCCGATCTTGCTACATCAATTGAACTCTTCAGCGTATCGGTCGGAATTTTCAAGGCCAGGAAGGTACCTGAGGGCCGCATCATGCGCGAGCCGTTGGTGTCCCGAATCCAGTTGTTGGCCGTGCGCGGCACCCACTGGTCGAACACTTCCTGTTTCACCCGGCGGCCGCCGGTCTCTTCGATAATGTCTTCCAGAACCCGCTTTTCATATTCAAGCTGCTTGTCGGAGGTAAAACCCCACATACAGACACCGACCGCATTTTTAACATTGTCCTGGAAGGTTCGTTTCTTCCATTCGGTCCATTACTCTTCGTTTGAGTTGGCCCACCACCAGTTGTAATACACCGTGGGCCACTTCTGCACCACGCCGCCGATTTCGGCCCGGCCCACTTCATACATAAATCTAACGGCGCCTTCCAGGTCGTCATACTTGATGATCTCCCAGTGGAAGCGGTCTTCGGGAAGGGTTGAGGTCATATTGGGAATACGGCCCTCTGCCGGCCATTCTTTGGGACCCGGGTAGGGGTGCAGTTTTACCGCCATCCTGGTGACCATACCGGATCCACCCATGGCGCCGGCATAACCCCTGAGCATTCCGCGCAGGTCGGGGCCCGGTCCTTCAGCCCAGAACCCGCAGTTTGCATCCTGGGAGAATGCGCCGGTTCGCAGAATCTCACCGTTGGGCAGCACCCACTCCATGCCCAGGATATTTCTATAGGCAACTCCGAGCCGGTATCCCACACCCCACATGCCCTGGAACACGTGTCCGGCGATTGCTGAGGACTGGGCACTGGCCTCGGGCGATCCGATGTAGAGCCCGCGCTTGTTGGCCTCGGCGTGCAACTGGGCCAGGGTACAGTACGGCTCGATAACCGCATACATGTTCTTTTCATCGATTTCAACAATGTCGGCCATACGCTTGGAATCAATAATGACCGTATGCGGCCGGTTGGGGGCACTGGTGAGTGACCACTGGTTGGAGCCCACCGGAATAAACGGCATTTTGTAACGGTTACACACCTTGACCACGGCCTGCACCTCTTTGGTGCTCGACGGCATTACCACAAACTCAGGCCACTGTGATTGCTCCAGGGTCTTG
>JAKSCY010000363.1 GCA_022360355.1 Chlorobiales bacterium | reverse complement strand
GGAGTGAAAAAGTGCCCTTTTCCCGTCAGTTCCCCGTTTCGGTTGACTACACGGTGTGCGGGAACCTTTTCCAGGTCGGCCTTGTTCAGCGCCCATCCCACCATTCTCGCTGCTGAACGAACGCTTAACTGTTCTGCGATAGTACCGTATGTGGAGACTTTTCCGGCAGGAATGAGGCGGACAAGTTCGTATACCTTTTCGTAAAATGTCCTGTTGTCAGTCATGGCGAAGAGCAAGATGGTAACGGTGGCTCGATACTCATGACCCTGCATCGGCAGTTACGGAAACAACCTCAATCGATACCCTGGCGGTGCCTTTTTGGTAAAAACCGAGTTTTTTTGCGGCACCGGCGCTCAGATCAATGACTCTGTTATGTGCGAAAGGTCCGCGATCATTGACCCGCACGACTATTGATTTTTTTGTTTCAAGATTGGTGACCCGAACATGAATGGGCAGCGGAAGGTATTTGTGCGCGGCGCTCAACTTGTCGGGATCAAACTTTTCGCCGTTTGCGGTTATATGTCCGCCGGCTTTTCTCCTTGTTTCTTCGCCATACCATGAAGCCATGCCGGTTTCTTTATAATCACCGGCTTCCTCGATGCTCATCGGGACGTAGGTTTTTCCGTGGACAACGTAGGGTGAATTTTTTACGCGCCCCTGCCTGATGGCTTCTTCCGGAGACAGACCGTCAATCGATTCGATCTCATCATGAGTGAATGGCGACGTGACAACATTGACGGCGAACTCGCCTACCGAGTAAACCGCTTTTGCCGTGGTTTTCACCACTGAGCATGAACTCAGCAGAATGACAACCGCTATGCATATGGGGAGTGTTCTCACGGTGTAAGCTGCTCGTTAAACAACGTTTGTTGTGACTGCTCTATCTATTAAAAATAGCTAAAAGGGATGATATTTACCATTTTCACAAGAGGGGTGGCAATCCCGAGAGGTTTGAAGTGAAGCGCTAAGTGGGTTTTTTTCAGGTATTGGCGTATTTTGATCCATAACCGGGCTGTGTCATCGTGCAATAAGCAGGGAGGAGTTGTTAATGAAGAAGGATGCATTCGGAGTGCTGATTATTCATGGTTTTACCGCTACCCTCGACAGTGTCAACTCGCTCATAGAACCTCTTGAGAAGTTACATTTTCATGTCAGCGTTCCGGTTCTCAAAGGCCACTGCGAGCCGTCCCCGGAAATGCTGCGGGGAGTGACCTGGCGAGACTGGATGAAAGATGCGGAGGCGGCTTTTCACGAACTGGCTGAAAAAGTTGACAAGGTTTTTGCCGTCGGGCATAGCATGGGAGCGCTTATTGCGCTCAATCTGGCAGCAAAATATCAGGGTGATCAACTCGATTCCGTTGTTCTGGCCGCACCTGCTTTTCGTCTGGTATCCATGCTCGGCCCGGGAAGACCTCTTCACTTTCTGGCCCCCATGCTGCAGACTTTCATTAAAAGCTGGGACCTCAGTGTCGCTTTCAGCGACCGTGATGAGAAGAATCGCTCGGTACACTATTTATGGGCGCCGACCGACGCGATCATGTCGTTTTTTGAGCTGATATCTTTTACCGAATCACGGTTGCACGACATCCGGTGCCCGATGCTTATCATGCACAATCGTAATGATCGGACGGTTATGCTGAACAGTATGGAAATTGTTGTCAGCGGCGTGGCGACACAGCCTTCGGATAAGGACATTGTCTGGCTTGAACATTCGGAGCACCAGATGTTCTGTGATTGCGAAAAGGAGGTTGCCGTAAAAACCATCGTTGATTACATCAACTCCCGGATAAGCCGGCAGGGGCATTCGCTACAGATATCGTGAGCTGTT
>JAKSCY010000757.1 GCA_022360355.1 Chlorobiales bacterium | reverse complement strand
TTGACGATCTGTTGAAAAATAAAGGCGGATAGATCCATGGGCTTAAGCTTCCTCGCGGTCTATCGATGGAGGCCTGGTCGGAACGGGCCGGGGGCTTCTCGCCCCCGGCCCGTTAAAGGAGGATCAGAGGTCCTTGCCGGTCATGGGGTCCCAATGGGGCACGAACTGGCCGTCCTTGACGATCCAGACGATGTGGGCGATCTTCCGGTCACCCTTCTCGTCGAACTTGATCGGGCCGGTCACCCCGGACCACTCGTTGCCGCGGACGGTCTCGGCCACCTTGGCCGAATCGGCGCTCCCGGCCTTCTCCACCGCGGCCAGAAGCATCATCGCGCAGTCATAGGCGTAGTAGGCGTAGGAGCCGACGCTCTTGACGTCCCACTTCTTCTTGTAGGCCTCCTCAAAGGCCTTCCGCTCCGGGGTGTCCGGGGCCTTGGCAAAGGTCAGATAGACCCCCTCGGTGTCCTTGCCGCCCACCTCCAGGAACTTGGGATGGTAGACCGCGTCCTCGGTTATCACGTCGGCCTCGAGACCCAGCTTCCGGATCTGACGGATCATCTTGGAGCCCTCGGGCTGGTAGACGCCCATGTAGATCACGTCCGGGGCCACTTTTTTAAGCTTGGTCAGGACCGCGGTGAAGTCGCTGTCACCGGGGGTGATGTACTCATGGGCCGCGATCTTGACGACGTCGTTCTTCTTGGCGAACTTGGTGATGTTCTCGGTCAGGCCGGCGGTGTAGGTCTGCTTGTCGTCGATCAGGGCAATGGTCTTGGCCTTGAGCTTCTTCTCCAGGAACTGGACCGTGGACCAGGCCTGGACGTCGTCCCGGGGCGGCATTCTAAAGAAGTGCTTGTAGCCCTTGGCGGTCAGCCGCTCGTTGGTCGAAGCCGGAGTGATGTGGAAGATACCCGCCTCGTTGAGCGGAATCTGGGCCGGCTCGGTGGCCGAGGAGCAGTAGGCCCCGATAACGGCGTTGACCCCGGAGTTGACCAGCTTGTTGGCGGCCATGGTGGCCTTGCCCCCGTCGCAGGCCGAGTCGGTGGGAACCACCTCGACCTTGTCAAAGCCCTTGACCTGGCCGTACTGCTCCACGGCCAGCATTACCCCTTGCTTGATGTCGGTTCCGTCCTGAGCATAGGGACCGGTCAGGGGGCTCATGGTTCCGATCTTGAGGGTTTTGGCCGTGGCCAAGGCGGTAAAGCCGAAGACCAAAGCCACACACAGCGCTGCTACAGCCAGTCTCTTCATCTGTATCCCTCCTGGAATGGTTGAATATCTAGCCGGCCTGGGCCTTGGCGTGACCCGCGCCCAGGTAGGCCTCGATCACCTTCTCGTTTCGCTGAATCTCCTTGGGCGTGCCCTCGGCGATCTTGACTCCGTGATCCAGAACCGTGACCGTGTCGGAGATGCCCATGACCACCTTCATGTCGTGCTCCACCAGAAAGATGGTCAATCCGGTGTCCCTGATCTTGAGAATCAGCTTCATCAGCTCGGCCGTCTCGGCCGGGTTCATCCCTGCCGCCGGTTCGTCCAGAAGCAGGGTTTTGGGCCCGGTGGCCAAGGCCCTGGCTATCTCCAGGAGCCTCTGGTCGCCGTAAGGCAGGTTGGAGGCGTACTCGTTGCTGTAGCGGCCCAGGTCCAGGAAGCTCAGGATCTCCATGGCCCGGCCCACCGAATCCCGCTCCTCCTGGGCCTCGTACTTGGTTTTAAGCAAGGCCCGGACCGCCCCGGACCTGGTCCGGCAATGAAGCCCCACCAGGACGTTCTCCAGCACGGTCATGGACTT
>JAKSCY010000679.1 GCA_022360355.1 Chlorobiales bacterium | reverse complement strand
CCTATGCATACAGTATTGTCATGATTTTCAGGGGAGGAGAGGTTTTTTTCGACACTTCGGCAATGATTGTCACGTTCATTCTGCTCGGCCGTTTTCTCGAGGCAGGTTCAAGGGTTAAAGCCGGGAGAACCCTGACGACACTCATTGAAATGCAGCCGAAAGAAGCGCGCCTTGTTACACAGGAAGGTGAGACCGGTGTAGTGTCGCTTGATGAGGTTCATGCTGGTGATACGATAGAGGTGCTTGCAGGAGAAAAAATTCCGCTGGACGGAACAATTCTTGAAGGTGAGTCAGAGGTCAACGAGTCCATGTTGACCGGGGAATCCGTGCCCTGTTTCAAATCAAAAGGCGGAGAAGTTTTTGCCGGGACCCTTTCGCTTAACGGCAGGCTGGCGATCCGGGTTTCCGGCACGGAAAGCGACACGGTACTCTCAAAAATCATACAAACCGTCGAAGATGCCCAGTCAAGGAAAGCCCCTATACAGGCGGTTGCCGATCGGACGGCAGGATACTTCGTGCCGGTTGTCATCTTTTTTGCAGTGTCGGCTTTCCTCTATTGGAAATTTGCAACGGCGGATACAGCTGTTGCTCTTATGAACGCCGTATCCGTTCTTGTGGTGGCTTGCCCCTGTGCCCTCGGCCTTGCAACGCCTCTGGCGATTCTTCTCGGAACAAGCTCGGCGGCGAAAAAGGGAATACTTGTCAAAGGAGGGGATGTTTTTGAAACCGTTTCGAGGACAAACCGCGTTGTTTTCGATAAAACCGGTACGATAACCAGCGGTAGTCCTTCTGTAACCGATGTTGTCAGCTTGATTCCCGGGGACACTCTGCTCCAGCATGCAGCATCCCTTGAAAAATTTTCCGAACACCCGGTAGGAAAATCCATTGTTCAAGCTTATGAAAAAGGGTTTCTTGATGTTTCCGGGTTCAGGGTCATTCCCGGCAAAGGGGTCATTGGGGTTATAGACGGGAAAACCTGTCTTACCGGAAACAGGGATTTCATGCTCGAAAACAACGTTTCTCTCACCGAAGATGCTGGAAAAACTTTTGAGCAGCTTACGCATAACGGAAAAACGGTTGTGTTTATAGCGATTGACAACGTTTTTGCAGGATTGATCGGTTTGATTGACGATGTGCGGGATGATGCATCCGGGCTGGTCGGCAGGCTTAAAAAAAACGGGATCAAGGTCGGAATGCTTACCGGAGATACACTGAACGTTGCACGGTACGTTGCTGCACAATGCGGCATAGAAAGCGTCGAGGCAGGTTTGAATCCGGTAGGAAAGGCTGAAGTGATACAGTCCATGAAATCACAGGGCGATGTAATTATCATGGTCGGTGACGGCATTAACGATGCCCCCGCACTTACCGAGGCCGATACGGGAGTGTCGCTTGGCCACGCCAGCGATATTGCTCTTGAGAGTGCAGGAGTAGTTATCATGCGGGATAACCTCAATCTTATAGCGGCACTGATCAATGGTTCACGGCGTTGTTTTACGATCATCCGCCAAAACCTTTTCTGGGCTTTTTCCTATAATTTTGTTGCCATGCCGCTTGCAGTGGGCGGGTTTCTGCACCCGAT
>JAKSCY010000092.1 GCA_022360355.1 Chlorobiales bacterium | reverse complement strand
GAAAAAAAGCTTGCTATAGACAGAGCTCTTTTTTATGACTCCGTCAAAAGGGTAGGCAGATTTTCGAGCATCGGCGACATCAGGTTTTCTATAACGCCATCTTCCATGAAGCTGACTGCCGAGAATATCAATGAAGGGGAGGCGGCGCAAGAGGATCTCTCCTGCACTTATAGCGGTGAACCTATCGACATAGGCTTCAACTCGAAATTCGTTGGGGCGGCACTTGCCCATATCGATGAGGACTCTGTTGTTGTCGAACTGAGCACCCCCACGACAGCGGCTATCCTGAGACCCGAGAAGGAAAAAGATGAAGACAATCTGATTATCTTGGTTATGCCGGTAAGAATCAACAATTGAGAGACCGGGTCGATCATTGCGTTTACAGGAAATAAAGCTCACCAATTTCAGAAAGCACGCTGGTCTCGCTTTCGCTCCGTCTGACCGGATCAATCTGCTCTACGGCATGAACGGCAGCGGTAAAACGAACATACTTGAAGCTGTTCATTACTGTACGCTGGCCAGAGGGCTGAACAAGTCTCTCGACAAGGAATGTCTTAATTTTGCAGCTGATTATTTTCTGCTCGATGGCAGCTTCGCTGACGACAGAGGTATAGAGCTGGCTGTCAAAGTCAGCTATGCCAAAAACGCTGAAAAAAAAATATTCGTCAACGGTGAAGAGCTGAAAAAATTCTCTCAGCTCATCGGCCGTATACCATGCGTGACGTTCTCCCCTATGGAGCTCGCCGTCGTGAACGGTTCTCCGCAGGAAAGGCGCCGGTTCATGGATAACGCACTTTCCCAGACCAACAAGCGATACCTTGCGGATCTTCTGCAGTACCGGAGGGTTTTGCAGCAACGCAATACACTTCTTGCAGCAGCAAGCGGGAAAGGGGTAGAAAAAGAAAACATCGATGTGTGGACAGAGAAGCTTTCGCTCCTTGCTGCATCAATTGTGTCGTCAAGGATTGGCTTTATCATGCAACTGCTCGGATACTTTGGGCCGGTTTACGAAGAACTTGGTCTTGGAGAAATGCCAGGTTTCAGTTACCGTTCTTCAATAGGCAGGCAGGTACCGGATATGACCGAAGACGAGCTTGCGGTAGCCATGATACACCGGTTCAGAGAGATAGAGTCGCAGGAGTTGTATCGGAAGCAGACTTTGCTCGGCCCTCACAGGGACGACATCGTATTCAGGCTCAATGATATCGAAGTGAAAAGATATGCTTCCCAGGGGCAGCTCAGAACCTTTCTGATAGCAATGAAACTCGCCTTGCAGAAGCTGGTTCGGGAGGCAACCGGAGAAAAGCCGCTGTTTCTTCTTGACGATCTGTTCAGCGAACTGGACCGGAAAAGGGTGGAAAAGGTTCTTGGACTTCTTGACGGTTCAGGGCAATCCATTATCACCGCAACAAGTAAAAAAGAGATCGACGGGGTACACAGTATCTCCGTCGAGGAGCTCGCTCAATCATTGGTATAGCAATGACATCATCGAGAACACCAAGAAAATTCGACGATATCGTCAGTGAAGTATATTCCATATACGGGATGCAGGATGCTCACGAAGAGCACCAGGCTCTCGGGGTATGGGGAAGCGTTGTCGGTGAAACCATCGCAAAGATGACTGAGGTGGACAAGTTTGCTCGTGGTATCCTTTACGTCCACGTTCTTAATCCTTCATGGAGAAACGAACTGTCTTTCAGGAAAAAAAACATCATCAGCGGATTGAATGAGGCTGTCGGGAGAGTTTTAGTCAAGGATATAGTTTTCAGGTAGCGAAAGGAAAAACTAAAGCTAAAGAACATGATGCAGCACGATGTAGCGAAAAACAAGCAGTCTCAAAAGAAATACTGGTTTCCTGCAAAGAAGTATGGTTATGGATGGGGGCTACCGGTAACGTGGCAGGGTTGGGTCGTTGTGGTGTCTTATCTTGTGTTGATCACTGCGGCTGTTTTTCTTTTTCCGGTGTATACCGAAGCAGGACTTCTGCAACATGCGTTGTTCACTGTTTTTCTGACAATAGTGCTCATTGCAGTGTGCTGGTTTAAAGGTGAACCTGCAAAATGGAGGTGGGGAGGCGAAGACCATTGAAGGTGAATATTTACAGTAAAATATTATAATAAATATGTTTATAGCAATACTTTCGTTTGCTCTTGTCTTTTCGATCGTGGTGCTTGTGCATGAGTTCGGGCATTTTCTTGCGGCAAGGAGAGCAAAGGTTCCGGTATATGAATTTTCTGTCGGTTTTCCTTTCAGTCCCAGGATCGTAACATTGTTTCGTCACAGGGAAACGGAATTCACATTGCGGTTGTTGCCTCTTGGAGGTTTTGTGAGTTTTTCGAGTGAAGGAGATGAAGAAGCCGAAAAGCTGTTCAGTGCCTCAAGGGCATCGCGAGCTCTGATTATGTCCGGCGGCTCCCTGTTCAACATGGTTTTTACCTTCCTGTTGTTTGTTCCCGCGTTTATGGCTGGTGAAGGCATGTCTTTGTTCGGTGCTGTAATCACCAGCATGCAGATGATATGGGCCGTTGTTTCTGAAACCGGTCGTCTTTTCATCAATCTGTTCTCCGCTCAGGCGGGTATGGAAAACCTTTCAGGGCCGATCGGTATTGCCGTGCTTGCCGGACAGGCTGCAAGCGGCGGATGGGTAGATCTTCTCTTGTTTACCGGTTTTCTCAGCCTGAGCCTGGGGATCATGAACCTTCTTCCCTTGCCTGGACTGGATGGAGGGCAACTGCTCATGCTGTTGATCGAATCCGTCAGGAACAAACCGGTCGGTGTCAGAACCCATCAG
>JAKSCY010000632.1 GCA_022360355.1 Chlorobiales bacterium | reverse complement strand
GGATAACTGGTTCAGCTTCAGGGAGCAATCATTGCTCGGATAGCAGGAACAACATTTTCATTTTCCCTACCTTCATATCCTGTGTTTTTCGAGAATTTACTTGATAATCTCACCATGTTTGACGAAATTACGAAGTAAGTGGCTTGTTTCAACCGGCTGTAAAAGACACGATACTCTGATCCGGTATTGTGCAGTATATCGTTTACCGTACACTCAGTATCCCCTTTGCGGCATATTCCCGTCCCGAAGCCCAATAAACCGGTTGCAAGGAATATGTTTTTAATGACCCGCAAGATGCTGGAATAAAAAGTCACAAACACCCCGACCCCCTTAAGTCAAATAGATTAACGATTTTTTTTCCACTGTTTCCGATTGAGCCCTCGTATGGGCTGAAAATCAAAAACCCGCGGCTTAGGCGGGGCGATCCGATTAATCTTAGCCTTTATAAAAGGAGGTGATAAAAAAGGTTCTACCACTGTAGAGAAGGCAAGCAGTAATGGCAGGCGACAAGGAGTACGAGCATGCTGAAGTTATTTACGTTGTGTTTCCAAGCTTAAATACTAAATGTGAACATTCAGGAGGAAAACATGAGCAACACCAAGAAGATGCAACAATTTCAGTACGACCCTAAGTATATAGTAAATTCAGCAGTTGGCAGTGAAAAAGATTTTTGCATGGGGTACCTTAACCCCAGCCCTTCAGGTAATGGTTATATTACCACGATCAAGCTCTCCGTCGGATTAGTCAATATTCCACAGTCAGCAATAGGTGGCGTACCGTTTGACAAAGGCACGGCAGGAATCGTTTCCTATGACCGTTGCGAATGTAATGACGCCTATATCGGTGCAATCAATATGGTGACCGCATCATCCTTCAGCGGCCTGAATGGAGCAATATGGGGCTATGATCTGGCTCGTGCCGAGAACCTCCGGGATGTCCTTTTATACAAGCAGCCATGGCCTGATGGCTCGAAAACCCCTGTATACAGCATTCACCCTTTGCTTGATACAACCCAGAGACTTTTCGGAATAGATTCCCAAAGGCGTTTTAACCCTTTACCGGGTTCCATGGTGGTTTGTGCAAATAAAAACGCCACCAACGACCCCAGTACCCAGCCTTGCGGATGGGCTTGGTCTTTCATCGCCCTATCTATCCTGGAGGATCGCAACAGCGGCTCCAATCTTTTTATCGAAGACTGCGGTTTTATCGAGGGCAATCCCCCGTATAGCGAGGTTAAAAAAACCATGGATGAAACCCTGCACAAGGTCACTGAATGCGCAGTGCTCTGTGGAGTCGATCAGGACATAAAATACAAAGAAACGTTTATCGGCTATAAACTGGTAAAATTTGGCGATAACCAGGTAGGCTGTGCCCTTGCCTGCGCCCCTTACGTGACCCTGGCAAGGAATGCTGTCACCGCCGGTAAAAACCCTTCGGACCTGACAGACATGACAATCAGCGAATGGGAACAATCGTTGGATCTGGAACCCCTTCCTCAAATCTCCAAACTGGAGCAGGGCTTTCTCGGATCGGAAGGCTTTAATGAGCAATACGGGGTTTTGTAAAGATCCCTTGAACAGTAAAGATCCCCCCCGCTTTCCGTACCGGTTCGGCGTTTGCCGAACCGGTACGGAAACTAACGTTAATATCGTGAAAAGGAGGAGACGATGTCCCGGATTATAACAGAAATAATTAACCTTTGGTCGGATCTCAATCCTGTCGCCGGCTATACCAGCGGTCATCTAAAGGAGTTAAAAACTTTATTTATCCAAACCCCAGGCAATGCCGAAAACATGCGGGCACGCATTGACAACCTGCAAAAAAGAATTGACGAAATAAAAGACAATATGTTAAAAGCTACGGCCGATGCCGTGTTGGTAGCTCTCAAAACGCAGTTGGATATGGCTCGTCCCAGTGGAGCAGGTCCCTCTGGAACAGGTATGGGAGGCGTTTATGCAGCCGCAGACGGTATTTTTTATATCGTTCTCAAGCAAAACTATCAAGCTGATTTTGTTCCCCAATATCTGGAAGCTGTAGAAGAAATGGTACAGTTTGAAACACAAAAATGGCAGTACCAGGAATTTTCCATATTGGTACGTAAAGAGTGTCTGAACACTGTCAATTATATGAACGGAACGCTGGAGTCACTTTTAAAAGTACGATCCGACCAAAGCACTAAAAAACAAGTGAAAGAAATCCGGCAATCACTTGAAGAGTATAAAAACCTCTTTTACATCAAAGGCCTTGACTCTGACCAATTTAAAACCTACTGGCCGATATTCCGGAAATGGGATGAGATAACCGGCCCCCAGGTTACTCCCGGTTACCCGGCAAGCTTACAAAATTACTATTGTCTGACACAGAGCGCTGACGAGATCAAGACCATGGCACACAGCTGGCTGCAGCAGGACTTACCGGTAACGATCCACATCGCCGAGAGAATCACGGCCCTGCCTTTTGTGAAATGCGAAGGTAACCTTCAGGAAATCTGGGACAAAGTAAGCAACCATTACAAAGTGGATTTCGATCAAAAATTGATAGAAGAAGTCAAGAACAGATGTGTTGCATTCGGAGCCCAATATATCATTAAACCTCCTCCCGGAGACAAGGTAAAATTCGATCCTACTCCTGATTACCTGGTCAACCTCGTGACAGGAGGAGAAGATTTCGCCGTTAATTACCTGGAAGGCAAGAATGCCTACTCCCAACTTTATTTAACTGCGTCCAAAAACACGTCATTATTGACCATGATCAATATTTTGGTGCATGAGGCATCCCATGGATATAACTTCGTATTATCGGCGGAACATGCCCAAAAATTGCTCAATCTCAACACTTCCCTGGAAGTACCTATGACCGAAGGCATGGCCTTTTATCGGGAATATCAATATTGGGCCGCTGCCCAGGATTTATTGGGACAAGACAACTTGACCGATGTTCAAAAAGAGTACCTGGAACTCTATGGTAATAACCCCGAAGAGCAGGAACAAGGCGTGCTTTGTGCACAGCTGGAAACGTACATCTGGCGCATCATTCGCTACATAAGAGCCCTTTGCGACGTCAATGTAAACGGAGGCAAAATGACATATACCGATTTCATTGCCTGGGCTGCTTCTGCAACCGGATTATCCGAAGAAACCCTGCATGGTGAATGTTTTACCCTGCTTGCGTCACCAGGTTATGCCCCCTGTTACGCAGTAGGTGGTGCGACCTATGCCATGATGCAGAAAAAAGGGATTAACAAAACGAACGACAGAGTATCGGAAATAGACTTCAACACCTTTGCTTCAGAGCAGGGTTTTTATGCCTGGCCGATCGCCGTTGAATTAATGAACGGCTATGTGTCCACAAAACAATGAGAGGAAAAATCATGAAGGCACAAAAAGACGATGCCCGTCTACCTGAATGTGAAACCGGTGAAGTAACGAAACTTCCTGGCTATGGCACAGTAAAGGAAAAACAACTGTCGGGGTACCTGCCAGTTACGGACAAAAATGATGCGTTTATCTACTTCTGGTTTTTCGAATCCCAGGGGAACCCCGATAAAGACCCGATTGTCCTCTGGCTCAACGGCGGACCCGGCTCCTCCAGTTTCATCGGATTATTCGCAGAAAACGGTCCTTACAAAATCCAAAGAGACCGGCTTTATGTGGATAACTATTATCTCGTGGACAATCCATACAGTTGGAACAAGAATGCCAGCTACTTAATGATCGATCAGCCTGCCGGAGCCGGCCTGTCCTATGTAACGGATCCGAAAGAATCGGCCAGAACAGAACAAGAAGCAACCGACCAACTTTACAGGGGCTTACAGTGTTTTTTCGATCGCTGGCCGGCATACAGGAAATTGGACCTTTATATATTCGGTGAATCCTTTGCCGGGGTGTACATCCCGATGCTGGCAACCGCCATATTGGACGAGAACCTGAAAGATCAACCCTACATCAACCTCACAGGAATCGGTGTCGGCGACGGCTTTGTCCATCCCTATATCCAGGAATCGACATACGGGGATTATGCCTATGCCCACGGTCTTATAGGGTTGAACGAAAAAAAGGAAACCGATAAACTGTACAGGAAATGTGCTCGGGCCATCAAGCGGTCGCAGCCCGTTACCTCGCGAAGGACCGACAAAATATGCAACAAAATCGAAGAGTATATTTCAAAGGTAAGCGGTGGTGCAAACGTATATGATGTGCGCCTCATCGGCGATTACAACTTCGACATTATCGGCGGGTACCTGGATCAACCTGCGGTTCGCAAAGCCCTGCATGTTTCACCTCAAGTAAAGGCCTGGAAAGATACATCCAAACGAATTGCTTATTTGCTGGAACGTGGGGAACAAAATTCCTATGCCGATTTATATCCGCGGCTGTTTGAATCGTTACCGGTACTTATTTATAACGGTATATATGATATGGACTGTAATTTCATGGGAACCGATGCCTGGATAAAAGCACTGGACTGGTCCTACAAAAAACAGTTTTTAGAGCAAGAACGTCTACCATGGTTCAACGAAGGACAATTGGCAGGCCATATTCGCTCCTACAGCAACCTGACACAGGTGTTGGTAGTTGGCGCAGGGCACTTGGTTCCGCTGGATCAACCGAAACATGCCTTGGCGTTATTGAATAGCTTTACACAAAAAAAGCCACCCACCCTGTGACGTTGAGCCAGGCAACGCGGACAAGCAGATAACATCCATCCTTAAACAGACCGGCTCAATCATCCAGATCAATCTCCTCGACCGCGTGATAGCCGGAAGGGATAATTGGTTCAGCTTCAGAGAACATTCAATGCCCGGCTCATAGCAGCGAGAAAAATCACATCATTGACCTGTGACGCTCTCACCTTGCTGAACAAAAGCCTGAGGGTGAACGGAAGGCTGAACAGGTGTTTCGCTCTGGCAAATTTCACAGACATTTTTTGCCTGCAGACCTTTTTGAGTCTGGTCGATTTCAAACTCTACCTCAGCGTCCTGGTTCAAAACCTTGAAGCTCTGGTCGGAAATGATGGCTGAAAAATGGACAAAAATATCTTCGCCTCCATCCGGGTTGACAATAAAGCCGTAACCCTTTTTGCCATCAAACCACTTGACTTTACTTTTCCTTTGCATGATCAAAACTGGGGGTTTATCCTTAAAGGTAGATGCAGTTGTATAACTACATCGCGGGAGTGCTATACAGAAGAAATATAGGTTAATTATCAAGACACAACAACATTTTGAGCATTTTTTTTCGAAGTTAATACAGCGTTTTCTTGGCACATGACGGCTATCACAACCATTTTAAGTCCCTTTTTATGCAGAATATCATCTTACTTACCGGTGCCGGCAAAGGTATCGGAAAAGCGATCGCCCTTGAATTTGCAGCAAGAGCCCGTAGCAATCCGTCCTTTAATCCGGTACTGGTGCTTTGCTCCCGCACCATTACCGACATTGAAAACATTGCGAATGAATGCGAAGCGCTGGGCACGAAAGCAGTTGCAATAGAAGCCGATATAGCAAATCTTGACGATATCGACCGCCTTGTAACCAATACCCTTGAGAAGTTCGGCACCGTAGACTGTCTGATCAACAACGCAGGTGTCGGACGGTTCAAAAGCTTCACTGAACTCAGTGAAGAAGATTTCGACTATACCATGTCAGTGAACATGAAAGGAACTTTCTTTCTGACCCAAAAAGTGTTCCCTGTCATGGAAAGCAGACGTTCAGGCCATATTTTTTTCATCACCTCCATTGCGGCCGAAACTGCTTTCAAAAGCTCCTCAATCTACTCCATGTCAAAATTCGGACAGAAAGGACTTGTTGAAGCCCTTCGGCTTTATGGCAGGGAATGCAATGTTAAAATCACCAACGTCATGCCGGGAGCGGTTTATACCCCAATGTGGGGTAATGCCGGGGAAGAGTTCAGGAACGTGATGATGATGCCTGAGGATATCGCCGGGCCGGTTGTAAATGCATACCTTCAGCCGCCCAGAACATCCGTGGAAGAAATTGTTATGAGGCCTGTCGGAGGAGATATCAATAGTTAAATTCTCTACGCTCAGTAACAAGTAACATGTGACGAGTGGCGAGAAGTACCTGAATCAGGTTTTCTTTTGTCTTTTGAATTCTTTGAGTTTATTTTGGCTGACAATATTTCACATATCGACCATAACAAACAGCTACACCGATGAGTTTAAAAGAGCGTATCGACCAGGATCTGAAAGAAGCCATGAAAAGCGGCGACAAAAACAGGCTCAACACCATTCGTTCAATCAGGGCCGCTCTTCTTGAAAAAGAGGTCTCGATACGCGTAGGAGGCAAGGCGGAACTCAGTGATGAACAGGAGCTCGAAGTTGTCATGAACCTTGCCAAAAAGCGTAAGGATTCCATCCTGCAGTACCAGGATGCCGGCAGAAAAGATCTGGCGGAAATCGAACAGGCCGAACTTGCGGTGATAACAACCTATCTGCCTGCCCAGATGCCTGATGAGGAGATCGAAGCAGCTGTCAGGGACATCATCGCCCAGGTCGGCGCAACATCCATGAAAGACATGGGCAAGGTCATGGGAGCCGCCATGAAAAAGCTGAAGGGCAAGGCCGATGGGGGAAAGGTGCAGGAGATGGTTAAATCAGCCCTGTCATAAGAAAATTTATAGTTATCCATACCATGCTTGATATCAATTATATCCGACAAAACCCGGAAGAAGTTGTCGAAATGCTGAAAAAACGGC
>JAKSCY010000630.1 GCA_022360355.1 Chlorobiales bacterium | reverse complement strand
GCAGGCCGTGCCCGTACGGGTTGAAGTGCGTGTACCACTGGAAGTAGTAGGCGTCCGCGGCATCCGGCACGCTGCTCCCGCCCGGTTCGTAGCGAGTCACGGGGTCAATCTGCGGGTCTGGATCATCCCAGTAGTACCGGATATACCAGCGGCACTCCGTCCCATGCGGCTGAGCACCGATCGTCCCGGTGTACTTCTCACCGTCCCACGTCATCGGCGACCAGCCCCAGCCGCCCCAACTGCTGCCGGGTGGTTTCGTCTGCCGGTAGAGCCGAACGTTCGAGACCTGAGTATTGCCGCCGGGCTTGACCCACGAAACGACGACGGGTTCGCCGTCTTCCCACGTGTACCCGTTCGCGGCCGTCAGCCACGGCTGAACGTCGGTCCGGCCTGGCTGCGTCGCCCCAAACCAGCCTTTGCCGGTCGGATCGTATGGATATGCGTCGTCGGCCGTGCGCGCCACGCTGCCGAGCGGAAAATAGCTTCTGTCGTGCTCGCCTTGCTGGTACTGCTTCGCGGGATCGCCACTGCGCGAGCGGATCGGCACCGTCGGCCGCGGCATCGGGCAACACGGCGGATTCTCGCCGAGCGCGGCGTACTCCTTCCCGACCGGCTGGTAGTCGTTGCACTCGCCAGCCTCGGTACAGCCGCTCGGCCCCATCAACAAACGGCGTTCCCACGTCTCCGGCGCCCACAGACACCGTGGATGCAGCCGGTCGTACCACTGGCACTTGTCGTAGCCGCTACCGCCGTCGGGGTAGGCCGCGGGCCGCGAGCCGAACACCGCGTACAACAGCCCTTCCAGCTTTTCGAGCGCCAGTGCGAACTTGCCGCCGAGCGTGTCTTCCCAGTTGATCTCACCAGCGCCAGCCGGCGCCGCGCCTTTCGGCAGCACCTTCACGCCCGGCGGATGCAGGTCGGCCCACTTGAGCTGCGCGGGTACAGTGCCGCCCGGCGTGGCGAAGGTCTCCTCGCCGTGGGAGTGCGTGCCGTACTCAGCACTGTGCTTACTTGTGACGCTATGAACGACCATAGGATCGCGCGTTGAGCTCCATGCGGACCTTGTCTGTAACTTCCAACGAATCGCCATCAGGGATGGTCACGGTCGGCGAGATCGGCGCGAGCCACATCAGTTCGGGGGTTGCGCTGACCATCCCGTAGACCGCCAGCCACGCGAACGGG
>JAKSCY010000515.1 GCA_022360355.1 Chlorobiales bacterium | reverse complement strand
TTCCAGGGGCCTTTTTTATTGGGCAGGTCAGTTTCTTTTGAATTTGAAACCCGGTTTAAATACGCCGAGAACGACAGCTAAGACAAGAGGTATGGCATTGCTCATGCCAACCAATGTTGCTGTGTGTTCCTTGGCTTTGTAAGCCTCGGTCAGGTAACCAGCCTTCAGGCTTTCTTCTGCCAGAACCCGCAACTCCGGCATCAAAGGTGTCAGGAGGAAAAAGGCGTTAAATGCCAGGAACGCGGCCAGCCCGATTTTTATTTTCAGCCACAAGGGCTTTTCCGGGTAAAGTGAAAACATGACAAAGCCTGAAATTGTTTTGGCAACTATTCCGGGGAGTATGAAGATGTACGCTGTTTTTTCCTGGAATATGGCTGTATGGTAAACGGCCTGGACATCACTGCCAGCAATTATCCCTGAAGCAATGTGCGCAAGGATGGTGCCGATATACATAATGGTCCCGACAACATGAAAAAAGAGCATTGACTTTCTGAGCATAGCGATTTTCTTTTAAGTTTTTGACAAGCCTGGTTTGTGGCGGGTCTCCCGCAGGATGACCCGCCATGGCCGGATGGTTTTTATCGAAATGCGAATTCTTCACTGTAGATGTTTCGCCTGGGGATACCGAGAGCCCGAAACTGGTCTGTCAACGAATGACGCATTGCTTCCGGTCCGCAGATAAACACGTTCAGCTCCTGAGTGTATTCTATTTCAAGCATTGCTTCTGCCGTCAGCAGACCGGTTTCATCCGACAGCCAAAGATGGTAGGTCAAGCCAGGTGTTTGTTTGGCAAGGCTCTGCAATTCATCATTGAAATGGGCTTCCTCCTTATTGCAAACACTCCAGTAAAGGGTTACCTCCAATTCGGAATTCTTGAGATCGTGGGCCATGCTTAGGAAAGGCGTGATACCGATTCCTCCCGCTATCCAGATCTGGCGGCTTGCGGAACTCCTGTTTTGCGTGAAGACTCCGTATGGGCCTTCGACTTTTACCGGATCGCCAATCCGGACCTGTGTCTGAAGCGACTCGGTAAAGTCACCCAGATTTTTAATCGCTACTCGCAACCGGTCTTGTTCGGGAGAACTTGCTATGGTGAAAGGATGAGATTCACGGCGATTGATGCCGGAAAATGTGAAAAAGGCGAACTGACCGGGGGCGAACTGTAAGGGATCTTGCACAGGGGTCATTTCGACGGCAAGAACGGAGCCGTCAAACGGTTTGACATCGGCAACGCTGTATGAACTGCTCGGGTGCAACGAGCGGTGCAGGAAAACCCGGTAAAGCCAGGCCGCTATACCCATGAGGGCCATACCGAACACATAGGTACGTACCAGCGGAAGCTGGCTCGTCAATGTTGGTACCAGAATAGCGTGACTTACCCCAACCACGTAGAATGGCCCCATAAGACGGTGTGCTGTCAACCATCTGCGATATGGGATGCGCTGTTTGAAAAAAGGAGCGGCAGACAATAAGATTCCAAGGAAAATCAGTGCCATGGCAATGAACCCCAGGGGCTTGCCTATCGTGAATTCCGGAACCTTGGGTACGATGATGAAATGCAGAAACAGCAGTGCCATCGCTATCATTCCTCCCCGGCGGTGAATCAGGTACATTTTGTCAAGCCCACCGAAGATTCTTTCCACCCAGGGCGCTCGTGTAGCCATCAGGAGATTGAACCCGAAAACGGTTATTACCCAGGATGCCAGAACCTCGCCCAGAACGCGCATAACCGGGCTCTCCCCCTCGTTCAGGGTTAAAGGGCCGCTATAGAGGAACAGATCCACAGCCCAGAGCACCAGGTGTAAACCGATAATGATAGGAAAGTACACCTCACTTTCTATGAATCGCAGTCGTCGATGCATGTTTCTTTCCTCCTCGACCTTTTGCATCAGGTCGTTAGTTTATTGTGAAATACCATTGTTTCGATGCACTATCAATTGTTGATGTATAAATAATTGATAGTGCAAGTATATATATATAAAAAAACAAAAACAAGAAAAAATTCGCTGCTGATTATTCTATTCCACAGTATCCTTTACATGACAACACTCATTGCCCTGGATCATGCGGCAGGTCGGATGTGCAAGCCAGGTGCCTATAACCGGAGCAGTGAGGTATATCCAGAGGGTGGAGAGGTTTCCCGATACAAGTGCAGGTCCGAGTGAGCGGGCGGGGTTCATCGACGCGCCGCTGACCGGTCCTCCCATA
>JAKSCY010000795.1 GCA_022360355.1 Chlorobiales bacterium | reverse complement strand
CTGGGTTCATCCATCTCACCTTTATCGTATGCTTCGCCCAGCTTTTCGTATTTCTTTTCGGCAATATTGTGAAAGGGAAGCAGATTCACCAATGGTTTTTTCCCGTCCAGTGAGGCTATTAATTTGGCTGATTCATGTATGTTCCAGTCATCATCATTAACGCCTTTGATCAAAGGGATACGAATGTTCATATCAACACCGGTTGTGGCTAATGTCTTCAGGTTAGCCAATATTTTCCCATTGGGCATGCCTGTCCATTCGCTGTGCTTTTCCGAATCCATCATTTTCAGATCGTATAAAAAATGATCCGTTCGTTTGGCCACTTCCATCAATACCTCTGGTTTAGCATAGCCGGTTGTATCCACGCAACGATGAATACCTTCTTCACCACAGGCATCCAGTAAAGGAATCAGAAACTCATGATGTAATAATGGTTCGCCGCCCGAAAAAGTAACACCACCCTCAGATTTATCCATCAGCATGGTTTCCTTTTTAATTTGCGTCATGATCTCATCTACACTCATTATCTTACCAGTCATTTCAATGGCTTTGGTAGGGCAAACATCAGCACAAATACCACACATGGTACATAAATCACCATCTGTTACAATACCATCTGGTGTTAATGTCAATGCATTCTCAGGACAATGCTTCACACATTCTTCGCAGGCTATGCACTTACTGTGGTTGTACATTTTTTGCTGATTCCTGAGCTGACTTTCCGGGTTGTGACACCATCTGCATCGTAAAGGACAACCTTTTAAAAAGATGGTGATACGAATACCCGGACCATCGTTGATGGCATAACGCTTTATATCAAATATTAAACTTGGATATTCCATAAATGTAGTTTAACCACAAATTGCACGAATTAGCCAAATTGATTTGGAAAAAACGCCTTCAGGCGAATTTGTGTCATCTGTGCAATTTGTGGTTTTATTAATTTTTAAATATCAATAATTTAAAACGATTCATTCTCAGTTCGGTCGATTACTTCCTGCTGAAGGTCGGCATTCATATCATTGAAGTAATCACTATAGCCAGCCATTCGCACCAACAAGTCTTTGTAATCTTCTGGTGATTCCTGAGCAGCCCGTAATGTAGCCGTATCAACAATATTAAACTGCACATGGTGACCTCCCATTGTAAAATAACTGCGAATCAGCTTACCCATTTTGGTGATATCTTCATCACGTTTTAACAGACTTGGCAGAAAGCGCATATTAAGCAAAGTACCACCTGAACGGGTATGATCGAGCTTTGTTAATGAACGGATCACTGCAGACGGGCCGTTCACGTCGCAACCGTGTGATGGTGATGTACCATCGGAAATGGACTTACCGGCTAAGCGACCGTTAGGCGTTGCACCCATTACCTTTCCAAAATATACATGGCAGGTGGTTGACAGCATATTCAAATGATATTTTCCACCTTTGATATTTGGCTTCCCATCAATGGTTTTAATCAGATCGTCATAAACTTTTAATGCGATGCTATCAGCATATTCATCATCATTGCCAAAGAAAGGCGTGCGGTTAACTATTGTTTGACGCAGGATCTCATCATCCTTAAAATTATTGGCCACAGCTGTTAATATACGATCCATGTCAAAGGTTTTCTTTTCAAAGACATGGTGCTTTAATGTAGATAAACTATCAGTAACAGTTCCAAGGCCGGTACACTGAATGTAATTGGTGTTGTAGCGGGGACCGCTGTTATAATAATCTCTTCCCTTCGAAATACAGTCTTCGATAACAACAGACAGAAATGGTGCCGGGGCATATTTGGCAAACATGGTGTCAATATAGTTGCTCACACGAATTTTCTGGTCCACGATAAACTCCAGTTGCTTTTTAAAGGCGGCATACAAGTCATCATAGCTTTTAAAAGTGCGCGGATCACCAGACTCGCATCCTGCTACTTTACCTGTAACAGGATCAATACCATTATTCAGTGTGACTTCCAGAATTTTTGGAACGTTCAGGTAACCGGTTAATACGTAGGCTTCCTTACCAAAAGCGCCTACCTCGATACAACCACTACAGCCACCTTCGCGGGCATCTTTTAGCGATTTACCTTGCGCCAGCATCTCAGTGATGTATGTCTCCGGACTAAAAACAGAAGGATAACCATGTCCCTGGCGGATGACTTTACAGGCT
>JAKSCY010000537.1 GCA_022360355.1 Chlorobiales bacterium | reverse complement strand
TTTCCTCAAGAAGAAGATCAATCCTCTTATCGGTTCAGCCGGAGTGTCTGCTGTGCCAATGGCTGCGCGTGTTTCCAACAAGGTCGGTCTCGATGCCGATCCTCATAATTTCCTGCTCATGCACGCCATGGGTCCGAACGTTGCCGGTGTTATCGGCTCAGCTGTTGCCGCGGGAATCCTGCTCTCGGTGTTCATGTAAGGCAGGCTGGAAATTTTGTACAAAAAAAGCAGGGCTCTGTGGTGACCCTGCTTTTTGTCGAGCTGTCAGGCTGACTTGCTGTATTCACTTTTTCAGAATGATGTCACAATCAGGATGAAGTTCCAGGAACTGCTCAAGTTCTTGGTTACTTATCTGGCCGGCGGACAGTTCTATTTTTTCAAGATATTCAAGATGCATCAGAGGTTCGATCGAGGTTACCCTGGTGTCGGCAAAAAAGATCTCTTCAAGCTCGGGAAGTCCAGCAAGAGGTTCGAGTGAGTCAACCGGTGTTTCATTGAAACTCAGTTCCCTGAGATTTATGAGGCCTGAAAGCGGTTCAAGAGAATCGACGGCTGTCCGGCTGAAACGGAGATATTCAAGGTTCCGGATACCGGCTAAAGGAGAGAGGTCGTCGATTTGTGTGCTGTTGAAGCCGAGTTCTATAAGATTTTCAAGTTTTTCAAGAGGTTTGAGCGACGAAATGTCTGTTTTGTAACAACTGATTTTTTCAAGACTGGTCAGGTCTGAAACAGGTGAAAGGTCGCTTATCTGTGTTTCGGAACAGTAGAGTTCTTCAAGATTGGCAAGGTTCGCTACAGGCTCGAGGCTGCTGACTTCGGTGCTTGATATCCAGAGCAGTTTCAGGCTTCTGATGTTGCAGAGCGGAGCAAGAGAGGAAAAGTCACAATCAAACGCATAAAGCCGTTGCAGAAACTTCATCTCTTTGAGCGGTTCGAGGCTTTCAATGGGAGATTCGTCGCATCGAAGTTGTTGGAGCTTTTCAAGTGCTCGCAAGGGTGCGAGACTGTGGACCCTGCGGTTATCGCATCTCAGGTGTGTAACGTTGAAAAAATCAAGCAACTCCTGATCTGACGGGTCGCCGGATGATTTAAGCGTGCTTCTGACAACTTCTTTCCAGTCCGAATTCAGGGTGTTCCACCATTCACTCCTTTTTGATCGATCTTCAAGCAGCTGCCGGCGCGGAATGGAAAAAACAGGTGCATCGACCAGTTTGCCGCCTCTTTCCAGAGAAACATCACAGGTGAAATCTTCTTCGTGCGCCGGAGGCTGCACTTCGCAGCAGGTAAGCTTGTCGGCTACACAACGGGCGTACCACTCCGCTTTTTTGTTATCGATGATTTTAAGATGTTTTTCCTGCGACTGCTCGTCAAGGGATGAAATGTCCTGAAGAATGTCATTGCCGCATCGGGGACATACCGCGCTTTGCTCTGTCAGGGGGTAACTGCAGACAGGGCAATTGTTATATGTGTGTTGTTTCAAGGTCGGGACGGATGTTAATGTTTTTATACAAATTAGCTGCACTTACTTACAATTATAAGAAAAAAATGGGTGAACACATCCCAGGTGTTTGTTTTCATCGTATCCATGCACACCGAAAAATCAGCAGGTCGGTCAGTGGAGGAAAGGAACGATTATGTCACGGTCTGTTGTTACAATAAAACACGGAAAAAACGGCATGATTGTTTTCCCGCCTTTGTCAGCCATGTTTTTTTCGTTGCAACATCCTCCATGAAAAATACGGTTAAGGTTGGTTTTTTCAGATTGAAATATCTGGAGCGCGTGCTATGGCCCGAAAAGACGAGTCCGGGAATAACCGCTTCAATAAAGATCCTGTTCTGCTGCTGGGTCTCTCTCCGAAGCGATGGCTGTTGAGAAGAAGCGGTTACCGGAATGACCCGAAACGGTTGCAGATCAACGAGACGTTGATGACAATCGGGAACGGTTACCTGAACATCAGAGGGAGCCTCGAAGAGCTGCCGCCAGGCAGTTACAGGGGAATGTATATCAACGGCATTTACGACAGATCCGAAGCGGATGTCGAAGAGCTTGTGAAATGCCCTGTATGGACGGATGTTTCTTTGTGGATCGACGGCTGCAAGGTTTCTCCGCCGTACTGCAGGGTTCTCCGGCACGAACAGATGCTCGATATGAAAAAAGGGATTCTCCACAGAAAAACAACACTCAGACTGCCGACGGGGAAGATCGTCACGTTTTCTACCTCCAAGCTTGTCTTTCTGCATATGGTGCATTGGGGGTATATGAGGGTAAAGATCGTTCCTGAAAACTTTTCCGGAGAGATCCGGGTGTTGAGCGGCCTGAACGGCGATGTCCTCAATCGTGGTTTTTTCCCCGGTGAACACCTGAAACACCTGCATCTTGAGCGTATCGAGCGCGGGCGTGATCTGATGTATCTGGAGGTGAGGACGAGAGAGCGCGGGATCGGAATTGCCAATGCGGCTTCGTGGCGGATCGTAAACCATGACAGAGCTTCGGTCAAATGGGAGCCGAGAATCTATGGAGAGAAGTTTACCAGCGAGATGACTCTCGATGCCGAAAAAGGGTGCTCCTATGAGTTTGAAAAGTATGCGGTGGTTTACACCAGCAGGGAGTTACCGGCAGGGAAAATGTTCAAGGGGACTATCTGTGGGTTGAAGTCGTTTCTGCGCAATGGTGCCTATCGTGAAATAGATGCCCATGTCAAGTTATGGGAAAAATGCTGGCAGCAGGCCGATATTGTCATCGAGGGCGATCTAAAAGCTTTGAAAGCCATCAGGTATAACATTTATCAGCTACTGATAAACGGTCCGAGGCAGCCCGGCAGCATCGGTGCGAAGTTTCTCGGTTCTGAGGGCTATCTGGGCCATATTTTCTGGGATACCGAGATCTTTGTTTTTCCCTTTTACCTCTACAATTTTCCCGATATAGCAAAAAATATGCTCCTGTACCGTTACAACACGCTGAGGGGCGCAATTAAAAACGCCGAGCGAGCGGGTTATAAGGGTGCAAGGTACGGTTGGGAAACCGCTACGACCGGAGAGGATGTGACGCCGAGGTTTGCTTCAAAACTTGAAAGGACCATACGGTTGATTTATACGGGTGCTGAAGAGGATCATATTGTTTCGGATGTCATCTATGCGGTGGAGCGTTATTTCAGGGTAACCGGCGATGAGGAGTTTGCCCGCCGGTATGGTCTTGAAATGGTTTTTCAGACAGCACGTTTCTGGGCAAGCCGTGTTGTTGCGGCAGGTGATGTTTTTGAAATCAGAACGGTCATCGGCCCTGATGAGTTTCACGAGCATGTGAACAACAACGCCTACACCAACTTTCTTGTGCAGTGGCATTTAAAGCTTGCGGTAACACTGTACAAGTTTTTCAGCAGGCGGAAATTGAAAGATTTCATGGCTCTCTGCCAGAGGCTCTCGCTTGGGTATGAAGAGGTTGACCGGTGGCACGAGATCGGCAATAAACTGAAATTCAGCATCGATGCTGATTCGGGGCTTATCGAGCAGTTCGACGGCTATTTCAGCTTGAAGGATTTTGTGATAACGCGCCATGACCGTAAGGGAAGGCCTGTGCTTCCTTCGGGAATTACCTATCGAAATATCGACAGGACCAGGTTGATAAAACAGGCGGACGTTCTTATGATGTTTCTGCTTTTTCCCCATGCATTCAGCGATAAAGTCAAAAGGGCGAACTACAATTTTTACGAGAAGCGTTCTCTTCACAAGTCATCGCTCAGTCACTGTACTCATGCGATGATAGGGCTTGCGGTCGGTAACAGGCAGCATGCGTACCGGTATTTTATGAAAACCGCTCAGGTTGACCTGGAAAACCTGCACGGGAATACCGATCTGGGGATTCATGCGGCTGCTGCAGGCGGGACGTGGCAGACCGTTGTAAGGGGGTTTGGCGGGTTGACGTTAAAATCTGACAGGATTGTACTGGAGCCCTGGCTTCCGAAGAAATGGAAGCGTCTTTTTTTCAGCGTTAACTGGCGCGACCGTGTCATCAAGCTTGAAATACGGCACGACAGCGTTACGCTTGTCATCGAGGCTTCCGAAAAGATGTCCATACCGTGTTCGTTCTGGGGGAAATGTTTTACGATTGCCACCAATGAAGCTTATATGTTCAGCTATGTTCCGATAACATGTGTAAAATCAGGAGGATGTGATGAAAACCCTGCGTATCGCGCAGATAGCGCCGTTAATTGAAAGTGTTCCGCCGGCTGGATACGGCGGAACCGAAAGAGTAGTGTACCATCTTACCGAAGAGCTTGTCAGAAGGGGTCACAATGTAACGCTGTTTGCCTCGGCTGATTCCCGGACATCTGCAAAGCTTTGCCCGCTTGTGGAAAAGGGGCTCCGGCTTGACGGGAAACAGGCAACGGGTGTTTTTTCGTCTTTGGTGCAGCTTGAAAAGGTTTATGACGGGATGAAAGGGAAGTTCGATATTATCCATTCGCATGTTGATTGTTTTACTTTCCCTTTTGCGAGGAAAACCTTGACGCCTACGGTTCTGACTCTTCATGGCAGGCTGGATACCCCTGAAGTTGCAAGGATACTCCGGGTGTATCGTGACCTCAATTATGTTTCGATCAGCAACTCCCAGCGTTGTCCTGTCCCGGATATTAACTGGGTCGGTACGGTATATCACGGTTATCCGCCCGAGAACTTTGAGTTCAACGATACCCCGTCGGATTACTTCTTCTATCTTGGGAGGCTCTCTCCTGAAAAAGCCCCCGATCAGGCGATAATGCTGGCCAGGAAAAATAATGTCCGTTTGAAAATCGCGGCAAAGATCGATCCGTTGGAAATGAATTATTTCAACGAGTGTATCAAGCCCATGCTGGACGATCCTCTTGTGGAGTTCCTTGGCGAAGTTGCTGAAAAAGAGAAGGTGGAACTGCTGAAAAACGCCAGAGCATTGCTGAATACAATAAACTGGCCGGAGCCTTTCGGGCTGGTTATGATCGAGGCGCTGGCATGTGGTACTCCTGTTATTGTTCGTTGTTGCGGTTCTGCCCGGGAGATCGTAACGCATGGCGAGACCGGATATATCTGTGAGTCGCAAAACGATTTCAGCCGTGCCATTCGTGACGCCGGAAAAATCAGCAGGTTTGCGTGCAGAAAAGACTTTGAAAAACGCTTCAGTCACAAAAAGATGGTGGATGGCTATGAGAGGCTCTATTACCGTCTTTGTGGAAACAGGGCTCCCAAAGGTATTGCAACCTCGAAAAGACATATGACACCGGCAGGTTGATAAATGGCCTGAAAATGTTATACTGCAATGCCCGGCCAATAAAGACACATGTACGGTATTGAGTTGTGAAAAAGATTTTCTGCTTCTTCCGGGTCCAACCATTGTGCTAAATTGATGACGGACATGGATTTTGTGCATCTGCATACACACACTCACTTTTCCATGCAAAGCAGCCCGGTTTTTTCGCAGGAACTGTTTGCATCCTGCAAAAAACATGCAATGAGTGCGGTTGCGGTTACGGATTATGCAGCGCTCTTCAACATGCCCGAGTTGTTCAGCCTTGCCGCGGATGCTGGTGTAAGGCTGATTGTCGGGAGCGAGATATACCTTCTTGAGCAGGACGCTTACCATGACAGTAAAACATCGTCATCTCCTTCACTGGTACTGCTGGTGAAAAACGAGGAAGGTTACCGTAATCTCTGCATTTTGCTTTCAAGGGCAGCACGTGAATGTTTTATCAACGGCACCCCTCATGTTGACAGTGACTGGTTAAAGGATTACCGTGAAGGCCTGATTTGTTTGTCTGCCTACTATGCGGGACGCATCGGGAGGGCTCTGCTGGCTGATAATTACAGTGAGGCGTCCTCATTTACGGCCTTCTACAGGGATATTTACGGTGAAGATTTTTTCCTGGAACTGCAGCGCCACCGGAATCCGTTCGATGAGAAGCTCAACTCGGATACCATACGCCTCGCCAAAGAATACGGTACAGGGCTGGTGGCAACCAATAACGTTCACTACCTCGAAAAAAAAGATGCCGACAGTTATCGTGCCATGGTTGCGATTAAAACCAAAGACAAACTGTCCAGTAAACAGTTGCAATGTCTTCCGGGTAGCGAAAATTACTTCAAGTCACAGGAAGAGATGGCGAACCTGTTTGACAACACTCATGGAGAGCTGTCGAATACGCTCGGCATTGCCGAAAAGTGTTCCTATACATTCCGGGAGCAGGACCCGAAGCTGCCCCACTTTCCTCTGCCTGAGGGTTTTGATGACGAAGCCCGCTACCTGAGGCATCTGACTCATGAAGGAGCGAAAAAGAAATATGCCGACCCCGAATCACAGGGGCTGTCATGGCGCATGATCGAGGAGAGGATTGAAAAAGAGCTGGAAACCATAACAAGCATGGGGTTCAGTTCATACTTTCTTATCGTCAGTGATCTTATTGCCGCGTCAAGGCGTCTCGGTTATTCGGTCGGGCCGGGCCGGGGATCCGCTGCAGGCAGTATCGTTGCCTATCTGACGGGTATAACAAGCATAGATCCTTTGCGCTACAAACTGCTTTTTGAGCGATTTCTCAATCCGGAGAGAGGGTCGATGCCGGATATCGATATTGATTTTACTCCGGTCGGCAAACAGAAGGTTCTTGAATACACCGTGGAAAAATACGGTGAGGAAAGTGTCGCAAAAGTTATCGCTATCGGAACGCTTGGGGCAAGAGCGGCAATTCGCGATGCGGGCAGGGTGCTGGAGGTGCCGCTGGCGGTTGTTGACCGTCTGGCCAAGCTTGTGCCGGGAAAACCTGGGATAACCTTGAGCAAGGCTCTTGATGAGGTTGGTGAACTCAGGGATTTCGTGAACAGTTCTCCCCAGAATTCCCGGTTGATGGATTATGCCCGTGCACTTGAAGGCAGGGCAAGGAATGTCTCGATGCACGCCGGAGCGGTTGTGATAACCAATGGGCGCCTTGATGAGCAGGTGCCTCTTTATGTATCCAACAAGATCGAGACAGAGGAGCGCAAGTATGCGGATGAAATGCGCCAGGAGGAGCTTGAGCGGGGTGCAGCACGTCAGGGAGGTGACGACAAGCAGGTGGTGACACAGTTCGATAAAAACTGGATCGAAAACGCCGGGCTGCTCAAGATCGACTATCTGGGGCTTGAAACACTTGCGGTGATCGATGAAACCCTGCATCTCATCAGAAAAAGGCATGGTGTGGCCATTGATCTGGAAGAGGTCCCTGTGGATGACAGAAAAACTTTCAGAATCTTTCAGGAAGGCAAGATGGCCGGGATTTTCCAGTTTGAGTCCCAAGGGATGCAGAACTACATGACGAAGCTTCAGCCGACACAGGTGGGCGACATCATAGCTATGAGTGCATTGTACAGGCCGGGAGCCCTTAATGCGAAGATTGATGACAAGCGAAATGCTGTTGACCTTTTTGTTGACAGGAAACATAACAGGGAACCTATCGATTACATGCACCCGATGCTTGAGGATATCCTCAAGGAAACCTATGGGGTGATTGTGTATCAGGAACAGGTGATGCAGATCTCACAGGTCATGGGAGGTTTTTCCCTTGCAAAGGCGGATAATCTCCGCAAGGCGATGGGGAAAAAGAAACCCGAGATTATGCAGAAGTTCAAGGCGGATTTTGTCGAGGGTGCCGTAAACCAGGGTGTCCACGACAAACTTGCCAACAGGATTTTCGATCTCATGGCGGAGTTTGCCGGGTACGGCTTCAACAAAAGCCACTCGGCAGCCTATGGCGTCCTGGCTTACTGGACCGGTTACCTGAAAGCTCATTACCCGGCTGAGTTCATGACAGCCATTCTGAACAGTGAAATCGGTGATTCGGCAAGGATGAAACACCTTACAGACGAGGCAAAAAGTTTCAATATTCCTGTTCTTCCTCCATCGGTAAATCAAAGCGATGCTTTGTTTACCATAGAGGCATCGGAGGGAACGTCAGCGATAAGAGTCGGTCTGAATGCGATAAAACAGGTTGGAAACGCAGCGCGTGCTGTTGTTTCGGCAAGGCTGCTGAGAAAGAAGGATTTTATCAATCTTTTTGATTTGGCCGCATCGGTTGACCTCCGGGTAATGAATCGTAAAGCTCTTGAGTCTCTGATTCTGGCAGGAGCTCTTGATGAGCTTGAACCTGACAGGGCGAAACTGACCGCCAATATTGACAAGGCGATAAGATTCGGTCAGATTCAGAATAAATCGGTCACGCTTGGTCAGTGCGGTTTTTTTGGCGATGAATCGAACGGGGCGCTTCAGGATTCGCTCTATCCCGAAATGGATGCAGCTGAGCCCATGCCGGAAAACGAGAAACTTCAGGCAGAGAAAAAGCTGGTCGGTTTCTACCTGAGCCATCATCCTCTCGAACCCTACCGTCGTGACTGGAAAGCTTTTGCCAACCTTCCCCTCAATACAAGGGGCGTCCAGCAGGCAAGACAATACAAGGTCATCGGGGTTGTGGTTTCAATAAGGCATCACCAAGACCGGAAAGGAAAGCAGATGCTTTTCGGGAGCATAGAAGATTTTACCGGTAAAGCTGATTTTACCGTTTTTTCCAGTGTTTACGAGCAATATCGTCATTACCTTAAACCTGAAGAAGTGTTGATGTTGACCGTTGAAGCCGAGGCCAGCGGAGGAGCGCTGAAGCTTCTTGTCAGGGAAGTTGTTCCGATAAAGCAGGTTCGTGAAACCTGTATCGATAAGGTTATATTAAAGATTGATGCCGACGATCCTGCCGAACTGGAAAAACTGGAAAAAGTAAAAAAGGTTTTTGAAGAACATAAAGGTGGAACAGCGGTTGATTTTGAAGTCAAAATTCAGTCTGCTGAAAATATCGAACTGTTGAGAGTGTTTGCAAGAAGAAGCCCTATTCATGCCGATGATACAACGCTTGGCAAGCTTGAACATATTCTTGGTCCCGATAATGTTAAAATTGCCGGGTAGCTTTAATAGGTATTTTTTATTACCTTCATCACTGCTTGGTTGTATTATCATAGAGTCAAAATCCCAACACTATTAATTAAATATCTGTTACAATGAGTGGACAATATCTTACAGCTACAGACCAGAATTTTAAAACCGAGATTCTTGATTCAGGCAAGGTGGCTCTTGTTGATTTCTGGGCTGCATGGTGCGGCCCCTGTCAGATGCTCGGCCCTGTTATTGAAGAACTTGCCGGGGAATATGAAGGCAAGGCTGTCATCTCCAAACTGAATGTTGACGAGAATCCCAACACGGCTGCACAGTATGGAATCAGAAGCATTCCTACCATGCTGATTTTCAAGAACGGTGAAGTTGTCGACCAGATGGTCGGAGCAATGCCGAAAAATATGATCGCTGAAAAAATCGATGCCCAGATTGCCTGAGTAAAGCAGAAACCCGGGGTCTGTGCCCCGGTTTTTTGTGCGTTTTTTCATCATACCGGCAAGCGGGTCCTGTTTATACGCTTTACAGGGCATGTGGCTTGCGAGGGCGGGGTTTGCCGCTGCTTTTTTGCTTCATATTTGGAAACACAATTTACGCAGGAATATGGATGATGGTATTCGGGACGTAGTAATCATCGGTACAGGTCCCGCAGGTCTTACCGCGGCAATATATACCGGAAGAGCAAATCTCAATCCTCTGGTTGTTGACGGATTCCTGCCTGGAGGACAACTTATGATTACCTCGGAAATAGAGAACTATCCGGGTTTTCCAGAGGGAATCAAAGGGCCCGAGATGATGGGCAGGTTTCGTGAACAGGCCGCAAAATTCGGGGCACAATTTCTTCATGGCAGTGCAACCGAGGTTGATGTTTCCCGAAGTCCTTTTTGCGTTTATCTTGAGGACGGTAAAGAAATGCTGACCCGGACACTGATTGTTGCCACCGGAGCAAATGCCAAATGGCTCGGATTGCCCTCGGAACAAAAGTACCGGGGAAGGGGAGTTTCGGCTTGCGCCACCTGTGACGGGTTTTTCTTCAAGGATGCCCATGTATATGTTATCGGCGGTGGTGATACTGCAATGGAAGAGGCTCTTTTCCTGACTCGTTTTGCATCGAAAGTAACGGTTGTTCACAGAAGGAATGAATTCCGTGCATCAAGGATAATGAGCATGCGGGTCGAAAAAAATCCGAAGATCAACCTGGAACTGAACCAGGTCGTCGAGGAAATTCTTGGCGATGAACAGAAAGTTACCGGTATCAGGCTCAAAGATGTTATCACTGGCGAGCTTACCGATTATAGCTGTGATGGTGTTTTCGTCGCGATAGGTCACGCACCGAATTCACAGGTTTTCGAGAGGCAGCTTGATATTGATGAGTACGGTTACATTAAAACAGCAAAATCTTCTACCCAAACAAGCGTTCAGGGGGTTTTTGCCTGTGGCGACGTACAGGATTACACCTATCGTCAGGCGGTTACGGCAGCAGGAACCGGCTGTATGGCTGCTCTTGAAGCGGAGCGATATCTGGAATCGATCCGGTAACGTTCATATGCCTTTTGTCACAGATAACGAAAGGTTTTTTTCAATACCGTATTTTTTCAGCTTGCGGTAGAGCGACGACCGGCTTATGCCGAGTATCTCGGCTGTTCTGGTCTGGTTTCCCCCGGTTAGCTTGTACGCCTTGATGATTGCCTGAAGTTCCGCGCTTTTCAACAGCAGCCCCTTGCTGTTGTCGACGGCTTCCGGAATTGAATCAACGGAAGGTTGAGCGGTTGTTGCCGTTTCGGGGTCGACGAACGGTTCTTCCGGAAGAGGTTGGGCTGCAGGTTCCTGCTCGGTGGCTTTTTCCTGCGTATTGCTTTGAGGGAGCATGTGGATGGAGCTGATTTCGGCGCCGCTACGGTTTATAGCCGCTCTTCTTACGATATTCTGAAGCTCACGGATATTTCCCGGCCAGTCATACTGCGAGAGTTTGTCGAGAACGGATTCGCTGAAAGCAAGCGGTTCGACATTGTTTGCCGTACAGAAACTTTCAAGAAAATGGTTTGCAAGGAGCGGAATGTCCTCCTTGCGTTCTCTCAGAGAAGGAATGAAAAGGGGATACTCCTCAAGCCGGTAATAGAGGTCGGTTCGGAACGTTTCGTTTTTAATGGCATCGGAAAAGTCCTTGTGTGTTGCCGAAATGAGACGGAAATCGACATTTCGCTCCTTTTTCTCCCCGACACGTCTGATTTTTCTTTCCTGAAGCACGCGAAGAACCTTGGCCTGAATATCAAGGCTCATGTCACCGATTTCATCAAGAAATATCGTGCCGCCGTCTGCCTGTTCAAAAAAGCCGATATGATCGCTGTTTGCTCCGGTAAAAGAGCCCTTGACGTGGCCGAAGAACAGACTGTCCGAGAGTTCATTGGTGACAGCCGCGCAGTTTATGGTGACGAACGGTCCGTTTTTTCGCTTGCTCCCGCTATGGATCGCCTGGGCGAACAGCTCCTTTCCTGTCCCGCTTTCACCGATGATAAGCACATTCACCTCTGTTTCCATCACTTGCATGGCCTGCTCGATACACTTTTTGAGCGCGGGGCTTTCGCCATAAATACGTCTGAAAATGTTTTGCTGCTTGAGTTCTTTTTCCAGGAGCCGCACCTTTTTCTTCAGATTCAGCTCTGAAAGGGCATTACTGACCGTTATTTCAAGGCGGTCATTTTCTACCGGTTTCGTAAGGTATTCATATGCCCCCATCTTGATACACTGGACAGCCTGGCTGATATCATCGGATGCGGTAATCATGATGACCGGCAGCGCCATATCGTTTGTCTGAAGGTAGGAGAGCACTTCCATACCATTTTTGCCGGGCATGTTCAGATCCAAAAGAAGAAGATCGACCTTTTCTGTGTTCAGCGAGTGAATACAGGCGTCTCCGTCATTTGCCGTCAGTGCGTTGTAGCCCAGTTTGGTGATGAAATGGCTTATCAGCGTTCGCATGACGGAGCTGTCATCGGCTATCAGAACATTGGGTTTTTCTTGCCTTGTATTCATGGGTTAATGGGGGCAGAGTAAGCAATGTTTTGTTCACTCCCACAATATATAACTCAGTGTATAGTGAAACAAACCACTGTGGACCGCAACAAAAGCCTGATCCCCTCACCCTGCTTCTCATTGGTAAAGTGTTTGTTAACGGCACAGGTGCGCGGTTATGAGAGGCAAGGTCTCAATTCATGACAGGTCGGTTCTGTTTTCTGTGGCCGAGTTCTTGTCATAATGGATTGGTATGAAAGTTGCTGAATTTGATTGTGATGGGGTGTATTAATTTAAATAATTATTGGAGATTATCATGTCGCCCAATGGAAAAGTAAAAAAGCTCCAGTGTGAACTGGAAGCAGTGCATAAAACCGTTAGTGAGATGCGGTCAGACAAAGGTTCGCGCCGTGGGTTGCGGTCCGATGATCATCAGCGAGTCGAGGAAATTCTTAACGCATTACATGAGGATATTCAGGTGCTTGAAAAAGGGGCTGAGGTAATTGCTGTTATCATGACGGAGAAGTGATCCCGGATTTCCCCTGTTTACGTGTCGGGTCATCGGCGTACCGGTGGTTGTTGCCTGCCTTTTCCGGATAGGTTTCTCAAATATCCAGTTTGATTGAAAATATTTCATTGTTTGTCTCATTGATCAGCATGAGGTCTCTTGCAGAGGTAAATGCAAGTGATTCTACTTGTCCCGTTCCTTTCAAAGGAATTTTCTTTTTTCTTCCATTGAAAAAGTCGTCGTTCCTGAAATCATATAAAATCCAGAGAGACTGATAGGTTAAAACAGCCAGCAGCTTCTGGTCAGGGGAAACATCGGCTGCCGTCACATAACCGCCAATGGGGTAGGCCGTGACAAACGTAAGAGTATTGACAGCAGTCCTTTTTTGAGAATCCAGGCGGTAGAGGGCGGTTGCCGCGTCGCTCAGGCGTTTAGTCAAAAGGTAAAGCTTTTCATTGTAAATAAACGCCGCTTCACAATCATGAATTAGTTTTGCCGGCGAAGTTTTTTTCTGATCAGGGTAACGAACTTTTAACACTTCAGGAGAAAGGGTGGAAGAACTGTTTGGTGAAGGTTCCTGTACCACATAGATCTGCAGCTCCTTTCTCCGGCTGAAGTTGTTCCCGACATCACAGATGTAAAGTTTGCCCGACCGGTCTATTGCCAGGGATTCCCAATCGATATTGCTGGCTCCGGGGACACGAATCATATGTCCCGAGGCGGAAGCTACAGCTCCATCAGGGCTAAGGGGAACAATTGCCGCAGGATACCCGGAATCGTTTATTGCCCAGAAAACTTTTTGGTGGAAACGGCTTTTTACCAGACCCGAAATTTCATGTCCCGCCGATTTTTCGACATGGCCGACCGGTTCGAGGCGGAGAGGCTCTTCAGTGTTATCCCCGCCGCCGGCGGCGGGGATTGCCAGGCTTCCAAGAGCTGTCAGAAACAGAAAGAGAGTCAGTCTCATATGAATTGAGGTTTTCGCGCATTTTCCAAAGATACTTCTATTGCTCCCTTGTAAAAAGAGATTCTAAGCAAACGGTAGTTTACAGAACTTTAACACTCGAGCCTGGTCGGGTGTCCTGATTCTTTGTATATAAGGCTTTGGGGAAAATTTGACAGATTATTCTTTTTACAGATACATGTCAATAGCAGAACAAAAGGTAAAGCCGTACCGGATAGTTATCGAATGGACGGACCGCAATGATTTCTACTTTTCATGCGACTACAAATCCACGGGCGATATAGGGAAAAGGAAAGAAAAGAAAACGGTTCATACACACTGGTTCCCTCATGTTACCAGGGCAATGGGTAATGTGTTGAAAAAATTGAGACGCGAGCATATCACCTTCCCCCTTTTTCTCATATCACTTGCCTTTGAACACCGTCACCTGCTGAGGGAGATAGAGGATTTGTTGAGAGCGTTGCATAACCATCTCAACCTTCAACGCGGTCAGGGGAGCTATACCTGTTTTATATGTGGTGAAAACGAAAAAGCGGTTACCGAATGATTTTACCTTCATCGTCGAGCTCGGGGTAGCTGCGGCCCTGTTCGGCAAGTTTTTTACTGACAGCAGGATAGGCAAGTTCAAACAGACGCTTTTTCGTGTATTCTGCCGGAAGAACAGTTTGTGTGTAGAGGCCTTCTTCCATTCTTTGGCGCTGGGCCTCGAACAATATAACCGCAGCAGCGACCGAGACATTGAGCGATTCAACCATGCCCTGCATTGGGACATATATGAAGTGATCCGCCTGGGCGATCGTTTTCTCCGACGGCCCGAAAAGTTCAGCACCCATAACGATGGCTGTGGGTATTGAGTAGTTGACAGTTCTGAAATTAACAGCTTCCTCGTTATAGTGAGCGACAAGGATCTGCATTCCCTGTTTTCTCAACGTACAACAGGCCTGTTCTATATTGTCGTGCAGAACAAGGTTTACCCACTTGTTGGAACCTCTTGCTGCACGCTGGCGGTTTTTGATGACAGCATCTGTCGAGACAGCGTGAACGGTTTCGATACCGACGGCGTCACAGCTCCTGATAATTGCAGAGAGGTTGTGAGGCTTGTTCACGTTGTCCATAAGCACTGTCAGGTCCGGCTGGCGATGAGAAAGGAGCTGTTTGATTCTGGAAAATCTTTCAGGGCTTATCAATGGCTTGAATATCTTGTGTTTTTCTTGAAAAGACGGCAACTCGTTCAATATTAAGAACATAAGCAAGTTTCTCAAGTTTTTTCTTGTATTGCCGGTTCCCAGACCGACTCATCAAGGGCGTCACGGGATGATTCAGGGGCAACATTCGGTGCTGAAATCGCTGCCGACCTCGATAACAGTTTGCAGTAAATTCACAAGACAGCCTTATTCCGCCGTAACGTATTCCTTACATTACGGCGGAGAAGTCAGGCAAACCAGACGGAAAGGCTATGCAGTGGCTTTACTGTGATTTTCATATTCACACGACGTGGAGCGACGGTAAATGCTCGCCGGACAGGGTTGTAGAGCTGTACGGCGAGTCAGGGTTTGATGTTATTGCCATTACCGATCATGTTCTTGACAGCGAAAGCATAAAAAAAGCATGCAAGCAGACTTCTGGACTTTCAGCGGTCAGTCGATCTGAATTTTCAAATTACCAGCAAGCTTTGTGGGCGGCAGCAAGACGGGCATGGGAGAAATACGGCATGCTTGTGGTCCCGGGAGTTGAAATAACGAACAATACGGCACGTTACCATATTCTCTCTCTTGACATCAAAGAGTATATATCGCCGGACCTGGATGTTGAGGCGATTATAGAGAAGACAAGAGAGCAGCAGGGAATATCGGTTGCCTGTCATCCCTATGTAAGAAATCATTCGGGTGAAGACCCCTCGGTTTATCTCTGGAAAAATCATGAAAGACTTGCGACTATGTTTGATGCCTGGGAGGTTGCGAACCGTGATGATCTGTTTAATGTTGTGGGTTTGAAAAAGTTTAATTATATCGCTAATTCAGACTTTCATGAGGAACGGCACCTGCTTTCGTGGAAAACCTTGCTGCGGTGTGAAAAAAATATTGAGGCTGTCAAGGAAGCTATAAGAAACAATGACAGGGTATCCCTTTTTCTTTACAGGGGTGGAAAAATCAAATGATCTGCCGTTTTCAGGCAGGGCGAGTCAGGTATGAAGCTGTTCAACACCAATGACAAGCATCCGCATCTCGAACGCCTGCTGGAAGGGTCAAAAAGTATTGATCTCGGCGGAGACTCAAGAATCCTGATCCTCAGCGACCTGCATATGGGCAATGGAGGGCGGCGTGACGAGTTCAGGCGCAATGCAGGGCTGGTTGAGTCTGTTATGGCCAATTATTATCTCCCTGAAAAGTATAGCCTGATTCTTAACGGAGATGTCGAGGAGCTCTTCAAGTTTCCGCTCAATGATATTGTTGACCGATGGCGTCATATTTACGAACTTTTTTTACGATTTAACGAAGAAGGCTTTTTTTTCAGGACTTTCGGTAACCACGACGCGTCGCTTCTGGATGAAAAAGATTACATGCTCTCCCCGTTTTTGCTCGAATCTCTGAAACTCTCCTACCGGACGGAAAATATCCTGGTTTTTCACGGCCATCAGGCCTCTGTTTTTCTCTGGGAGACCTACCCTTTTGTGAGCCGCTCGATTGTCTGGTTTTTACGCTACATCGCCAAGCCTTTCGGGATAAGGAATTTTTCAATAGCCTATAACAGCCGGCGGCGCTTTGCTATCGAAAAATCGATATATGACTTTTCAAACCGGGCCAAAATCGTTTCGGTTATCGGTCATACGCACCGTCCCCTGTTCGAGTCGCTTTCCAAGGTGGATTATCTCAATTACAGGATTGAAGAGTTGTGCCGAGCTTTTCCTACAGCTGAAAAACCGCACAGGGAGGTAATAAAAAGTAAAATTGCAACGCTCAAGGAAGAACTTGACGAATGTTACAAACAAGGCAAGCAGATCGGGTTGCGCAGTGGTGTGTACAACAACCTGACCATACCGAGTGTTTTCAATTCGGGATGTGCAATAGGGAAGAGGGGAATCACCGCTCTCGAAATAGACCATGGAAAGATACGGCTTGTCTACTGGTTCAACGGTAAACAGAGCAGGAGATTCCTGAGCGACCGCGACAGCCGTCCCACGCGGCTTGACGGGACCGGGTACTACAGGATAGTATTGAACGAGGACCATCTTGATTATGTGTTTTCCCGCCTGCATCTGCTTGCGTAACAACGCTGTGCTTTTTTCCGATAACCTTTTTCCGCATCGAATGATGAGGCGATTTGAACTGTTACTGTTTTTGACAGTGCTCATCTCTGTACTGTTCTACAAGCCTTTGAAAGCAGAAGGTTCCATGCTTTCACGGTACGATCTTAATAATCCTGAAAGTCATCTGAAGCTTGCTCCCGAGTTAAAGGAGATTTCCGGAATTGCCGTGTCGGAAGACGGTCGGCTGTTTGCACACGATGATGAAAAAGGTACGGTCTATGAGCTTGATATGAAAACCGGCGAGATCATCAAACGCTTTTATATCCATGAAAAACGCTGGTACGGGTATGATCAGGTGCTGGATGATTTCGAAGATATTGCTATCTCAGGCAAACGGTTTTATATGGTTACCAGTGCAGGCGTTATTTACGGGTTTCCGGAAGGGGATGATACAACAGCGGTAAGAGCGGTCAGGCACGAAACATTTCTGAACGATCTCTTCGATGTCGAAGGCCTTTGTTTTGATCCCGGGACTGATGCTTTACTGCTTGCCTGTAAGGAGTACCCCGTTGAGATGTCATTGAAGGAGATGCTTTTCAAAAAAAAGAAATCAAAAACCAGGTTGAAACCGGTCTATTCGTTTTCACTGAAAACCAGGTCGCTTGATGCCATGCCGAGGTTTCTCATTGACGGTGACTCCCTGAGAAAGAAGAGTGCGGAAAAAAAGTTCAAGCCTTCCGCTATTGCACGTCATCCGCTTTCGGGAACTTTTTTTGTACTGGCGGCAAAAGGCAGGCTGCTTGTAGAACTCGATCCCCGGGGCAATGTTATCGATGTTGCCCGACTTCCGTCGAAAGATCACCTCCAGCCTGAAGGGCTTGCATTTACCGACGATGGCGAGATGCTGATATGTAATGAAGGTGTTGCCGGAAGGGCAACGCTGCTTCGATACTCGATGAGCAGGTAGCGAAGGTTGCATGTCTGAAACTACTCTTGTAGGGCTTTTTTGTCGTGAAACTCGTATATTGATTACACACAGGGTTTTTTCCTGTCACGGGATCATCGTTGCTTTGGCCCTGCAAGGCATGAGGTATGCTGTGTTTGGTACCCCTTTTTTGAAAGAAATGTTTCCTCAGGACAAACTTTTATCGGAAACGTTATGATATGTAGCCGGGCAACTCTTGTTGCGGCAAGGCTGTTTTTTGCTGTTGTCTTTTTCAGCCCATTTGCGGTCATTAGCGCTCAACCGCAGAAAATCCCTCAATCGGTCGTTGATAACCGGAAGGATGTTCGTGTAATTCCGGGAGAGCATTACAAGGCAGGTGCGCTGCACCGTATGCTGTTCGGGGATCACTGGCGTTCGCTCTGGATATCTCCCATGGACGTCGAGATTCTCGATCTCAACAGCTTTGCCGGTGGGCTCAAACCGTTCAAAAAAGGAGGCGGTTTCCAGACAATAAGCCTCCGTTTCATGGGGGCGGACGGGAAAGAGTACCGTTTCCGAACCGTCGACAAAGATCCGGCCAGGGGAATGCCTGAAAAGCTGCGCAACACTGTTATTTCAGATGTCGTTCAGGACCAGGTGAGCTCATCGAACCCTTCAAGCGCTGTTATTATATCTCCTCTGCTTGATGCTGCAGGAATTCTTCATGCATCTTCGAAGTTTGTCGTCATGCCTTATGACAAAGCGGTTCTTGGTAAGTATTACGATGAATTTGCAGGTCTTCTGGGTACCATAGAGGAGCATCCTGATGAAAATGACGGCCCGGAAAACGCATTTGCCGGTTCGGACAAGGTTGTCAAGACCTCTTCAATGTTTGAAAGGCTTGAGGAAGACAGCAATAACATCATTGATGCCAGAGATTATCTCAAGGCCCGTCTGATAGATCTTTTTGTCGGTGACTGGGATCGCCACTCAGGGCAATGGAGGTGGGCCGGCTATAAAAAGGATGGTACAACGCTCTGGAGGCCGATTCCTAAAGACCGTGATAATGCCTTTTCGCGCCAGGACGGATTGTTCTCATGGGTGATTACCCAGATCATTCCCCATATAGAAGGGTTTCGTGGCGATCTGGACGAAGTTTACTTCCTTTCATGGTCAGGCCGTCTCGTTGATCGACGCGTTTTTCCTTTGTTAAACCAACAGGAATGGGAAAGTGCAACCCGTGAGCTACAGAGCATTCTGACAGACGAACTTATCAGTGAGGCGGTTCGCCGGATGCCTTCGGCCATGTATGAAAAGGAAGGGGAAGGGATGATTCGCGATCTCAAGTACAGGCGCGACCTGCTTGGCGAGGCTTCTGATGAACTGTACCGGATTTACGCTGAAGATGTTGATATCTATACGAGTGACAAGGCGGAATATGTCCAGGTAGAGCGCAACAGTGACGGCACTGTTGCAGTCAGAATCTACAGGATGCATGATGACGGGCCTGCATCGCGTGATGCTGTACCGTACTATTCCAGGGTATTCGATCCGGGACACACCTCCGAAATCCGTTTATACCTGCTGGGAGGAAATGATTATGCTGATATCAGCGGTACAATGGCAAAGAAAGGTATAGACGTTAGTGTTGTCGGAGATAAGGGAGAAGACACGGTTGTGGACAGGGTCGTGAGGTCGGGCGGAGATCTTCCCGATGACCGTGAAAAGTATAGCACGAAGCCCAGGGATTACGGGCGCGAGCTGGATGCATCCATAGCGAACCTCAAACTTGATTATGCTCCGGAATATGGCCCTTTTCTCGGCTGGGGAGTGGTCCTCGAGGATTACGGTTTCCGCAAAGACCCTTACAATTACAACATGAAGCTTGGCGGTGGTGTTGCACATGGCGGCGGTTCCGGGATACGATACAAACTGGAGTATGCCGGTGATTTCCGTTCTTTTGTTGACGGGGCCGAACTGCTGCTCGAGGTTGGTACAACCGGACTTGATATCATCAATTTTTACGGTTTCGGAAATGAATCCACGTTTGATAAATCACTCTACGATGAAGATGATTTTGAGATCAGGCAGCAGTTGACATGGATACGTCCGACATTGTTATTTCCGGCTAATTCCGATTCCCAGTTCAGAGCCGGCCTGGAAGCGACATTCGTTGATCTCGAGGTTGATCCGGGATCAAGGCTTGAAGCAATGAGTCCTTATGGAATCGACGAGGATTTTACCGGCAGTTTTATTGCGGGTTTTCGGTACGACAGCCGTGATTGTGGCAGGAAAGTGCTTCTGTCGCCAACAAAACAGCTTGGCCGTTTTGCACGTGACAGAAATCCCTGCGGCACGGCAGCGATGAGCGGCACGGTTCTGGATGTAGAGGGAGCCTATTATCCGAAATTTTTCGGCAACAGCAATGCCTTCGGAAAAGTCAGGGCCGAAGGTACCGCATATTTACCGCTGCCGTCACTGCCGTATTCGAGACTTGCACTGCGTGCAGGGGGAGAGAAGATATGGGGGGATTTCCCTTTCTATGAAGCAGCGTATCTGGGCGGTTCGAAATCACTGCGGGGGTATGACAAGCAGCGTTTTGCCGGGGACGCTTCGCTGTATGCCAACTCTGAAATCAGGCTTTATCTCGGCACGTTTAATTTTCTCGTTCCGGTCATGTTCGGCCCTCTGGCGTTTGTCGAGACAGGAAGGGTTTTCTACAACGGTGAAAATTCCGGCAAGTGGCATACCGGGTATGGAGGTGGACTCTGGTTCGGGTTTATCGAACCCCGGTACGCTCTCAGCGTTGCCGTTGGCAGGGGCGTTGACAGCGCAAGACTGACCGATGATATCGGCATATACGTAAGAACCGGATTCAGTTTCTGATTCGGGTATTGTTGAAGAGCCGGACCTCCTTCCTCCGTTTTTGCCGCACAGGCATACAGGTAAGACTTTTATGCGTATTGCTCCGAACACCTCGAGAAATCTGAAAAGCACGGGGAGAATAATCTTCGGGTTTTTGATGGCGTTTTACGTCTATCTTGCTTTCTTTACGGCGCTTGGTCACGCATATGAAGAGTTCTACTATCGCAATAACGTATTTGTTTTTATACGTTTTACGGTTATCGGGCTTGTTGTCGGTACTGTGGTAGCTGTTATGGATGTATTTTTTCTTTCGAAAATAATCAGGAGTCTCAATTTTCTTCTGACGCTTTTCGCCGGAACGGTATTCTATGTGATTCTTTCTCTCACTGTTTTGCTGCTTTTTGTGATATGGGAAGAGTATCTGTTGTTACGCAACTCAGGTTCTTTTTCTCTCGAAAGCCGTTTCAGAACGTTTTTTTCGGGCGAGTTTTTTGTCCTGTCACTTTATTTGACAGTTGTCGGTATGGTAATTAACTCTTTCCGCCTTGTTATCCGGAGGGTCGGAGAAAAAAGTTTCTGGAATGCTGTTTTGGGGAGGTACCATATCTCTCATGAGGAGGAGCGTGTCTTTATGTTTCTCGATTTGTACGGTTCAACCGCTCTTGCCGAAAGCATGGGGCATGAAAGGTACCATAACCTGCTTCATGATGTCTTTAACGATATAGCTGATCTCATAAGCATTTACGGCGGTGAAGTCTACCAATATGTCGGTGACAGTGTTGTCGTGACATGGAGAATCCAGGATGGAACAAGGCAGATGAACTGTATTCGCTGTTTTTTCGAGATCCTGAAATGCATCGGGAAACGAGCAGGGGAATACGAGAGGCGTTACCAGTACGTTCCACAGTTCAAAGCAGGTCTGCATGCCGGAAAGGTTATAGCAGGCGAGGTTGGCCGGGAGAAGCGCGAGATTGTTTTCCACGGTGATACGGTCAATACCGCATCAAGAATTCAGGAGGAGTGTGTTCAACTGGGTGAAAAAATCCTGCTTTCCGAAGAACTGCTTTTTCTTTTTCCGGTGAAGTTGCTGAAAAATTATACAACCCGTTTTAAAGGGACAATTCTCCTTAAAGGCCGAATGGCAGGGATTTCTCTCTACAGTATCAGTGGAGCGGAGCAGGATACAAAGTCGGGTGGCTTTATCGCCGGGGGTTCCGATAACGGGGAGCGCAACCGGCTTAGTTCATGAATGCATAAGCATACAGGCTAATCGAGAGCACCAGTCCGATCATGAAAATGTCATAGGAAAGTCTCAGGAACTTGTATTTCTTGTCGAGGACTTTACCCAGATAGTAGGTGTCGCGTATCATGTTCGCGACATAATAGGGCTTGTCCTTCAGCATTTCCTTCACCCCCCATTCGTACTCATCAAGGTCGAGATTGACGAAAGAACCGAAAAACAGAAGGTTGGCTTTTTTGTTGTTTATGTCCTCGGTCGTTGTTTCGTGGCGAGTAACGTTAGGGCGTGTTGCGAGAACGGATGTGATGATGGTGGCAACACAGGTAAAAAGCATGAGAAACGTCGGTATGATAAGATCGGGAAGCTGGTCGAGTTTTCTGACCAGAAGCGAGATGATAATCGAGAAAATAAGAGAGTTCGTCTGGATCATAATATTTGCTTTCTGATCGACGATGGCACTGAAGCTGACATGATTTCTGGATGATGTTCTGTAATACACCTCCATGTTCCGCTCTACGCCACGGTTTTTGGCGGCATTTGCTTTATTGTCCGCTTTTTTCTTCTTTTTCCTGAGTTTCTCTTTTTTCAGTTCGTTTTGCAGGGTAACAAAGTTTTTCTCCTTTTTAGCGTTGAACGTTTCTTGTGCGTACGATGTGAAGAAGCTGTGACCGGCAAAAAAGCCGATATTGAGCTCAAGCCACTCGGTTTCGGAAAATGACGCGCCACGGATTTTTTCGAGTTCAATCCTCAGCAGTGCGCTTCTTTTGCTGTAATTGTCCGAGCCAAGGTGTGAAAGGTCGGCATCGCAGACAACCTGCTGCAGGAGGTTTTGCGGAGACTGCGGAATTTTTGTCGCCAGAATGCAGCCTTTGACAAGTTCTCTGGTTTGGGCATCAACCCCATGCTTCTCGAGAAAGGCATCGGCTATTTCCACGCTTTTTTCTTCGTGTTCCGTGATGGATTCAACGTGACCGACGTCATGAAACCAGCATGCGAGAGTAACAAGAACAACGGACTGTTCTGTCAGTCCCATACCTTCGGCGATCGCTTTGCCTGCTTCAACGGTTTCCATGGTGTGGGTGAAATCGTGATACGTTCCTGTGCCCTGCATTCCGTTTGCTTCAAAACGTTGTGAGACATAGGACGATACCTTTTCAAGTAGCGTGTTATTGGGAGTCATTGCGTTATCTTGCAGAAAGTGTTGATTAAAAATGTTTCAGCAGGCACTGGTGGAAGACAAGCCGAAACAGGCTGGCAGTTCTCATTTGAACGGAGGTGCCTGGTGGCAACAGTTATAGTATTTCAATTTAGAAACTCCTTTTGCATAAAATCAAAAGGATTTTTTTATCGGATCAGCAACGTATATGACCGGATCAGCAAAGCTTTTCAGATCCCCTGCTGCGATTGTCTTGCTTTTTATCTTTCTGCAGCTTTCTGAGGCGGGATCGGTTTTTGCCGGTGACCGTTCAGCCGGGGATGTTCTGGAGGATGATGTGTCCCATTTTTTTCGGGACTTCAGGGACATCTTTTCTTCCCCTGCTCATTTTAACCGGAGTGACTGGATAACGGTGGGTGCCGTTGCCGGTAGTGCGGTTGCAGCGACGATCTGGGTCGACGCCCCTGTTCGGAAGTACGTGCTCAGCGACCGTTCCGGGTTTGTCGATGGTCTTGTATCGGTCGGGGACTATTACGGCAAGCTTTCCAGCGGCTATTATCTTGGTTCTGCCCTGTATCTTGCCGGTATTGCCGGTGACGACGACTGGGTGCGTTTTACGGGAAGGGCGGTGCTTGAAGCGCATACCTTTTCGTTGCTGATCACCGGTGTACTGAAAGCCGTTACCGGGCGATCAAGACCCTGCCTTTTCGAAGGCAACAAGTGTTTCAACTGGTTTGAAACGGAAAACGGAAAATGGTCTCTCCCTTCCGGGCACACAGCCACAGCCTTTGCAATCTCGTCGGTTTTGAGCAAGAGAATCGATCGCCCATGGGCAACTGCAGGACTGTACGCACTTTCAGGTGTAACCGTTCTGGACCGTATCTACGATGATAAACACTGGCTGTCCGATACAATACTCGGGGCGGCATTGGGGACTGCCGTCGGGCTTGCCGTGGGACGCATGATCAATGAAGAGGAGTCGGAAAGAAAAAAGAGGGGCCTGGAAGCCTTGAATGAGAGGCCTGTCGAACTTGTGCACTTTTCGGTGAGTTTTTAAGGACTCCTCAAAGGTTGATTTGTTCTTTTTGCTGCTTCACTGAGTACTTTTTGACAGCAAATCGATTATCTCCTGTGGTTTTTCAACCAGTGATTTCGCACCGCTTGCCAGTAGCTCTTCCTTCGTTCTGAATCCCCAGAGGACGCCCAACGGATACATGCCGGCGGCAGTTGCTGTCTGCATATCGACTCCACTGTCACCGACAAAAAGAACTTCTGTCGGATCAACATGCATCTTTTCAGCCATCATAAAAGCGCCCTGCGGGTCGGGTTTGTGGTTTATTCCGGGATGGTGTCCGGTGACCAGGTCAAAATGCCACGGGGAGAGCAGTGTCTCAACGCACAGCTTTGTGAATTTGTCGGATTTGTTGGACAAAACGCCTTTTTTGATCGGGGTTGAATTTAGCCAGTCCAGTAGTTCCGGGATACCAAGATAAGGTTCGGTACTGTTGTTCCAAGTCAATGCATAGTGTTCCAGCATCTCCTTTTCCAGTTTTTTCAGCAACTCCCGGTCGTGCCTTTTCCCTTGCGGTACGGCTTTCCGCACCAGTTCCCCCATGCCATGCCCGACAAGATAGCGGAACGCCTCTGTTTCATGCATGGGGAGTCTGTTGCTGTCAAGAACGCTGTTAAGGGTATTTGCCAGGTCTTCGAGTGAGTCGAGAAGTGTGCCGTCGAGATCGAAAATAACAGCTTTGAAGTTCATTGGTTTTTGCTCTTTCGTGCAACAGCCGGAAAAACGCTATACGTTCTTTCATTACCTGCACGGTTGATTTTGGTAGGGAAGGTAACAAAAAAATGTTCTGTTACAGAAAATATGAAAGCAGCAAAAATCCGGCGCTCATCAGCAGAGCGGCTATAAGGTTCATAAAGAAACCGAGTTTCAGTATCGTCTTTATGGAAAGCTTTTCAAGGCCTCCGAAGGCAAGTGCGTTGACGGGTGTGGCTACAGGGCTCATGAAGGCGCCGGAAGCAGCGACAGTGACCAGCAGTAACAGCAGCAGTTGCTCAGAGGGGAAAGCTGCTTGTACGTTGAGTATTGCCGGGCTGAGGACGAGCAGCACCGTGGTGTTGTTGAAGATTTCAGTGGCGAATATGGTCGAAATGCCCATGATGCCGAAAAGAAATGCAGGGTTGTTTGCCGACGAGGTGAGCCAGCCGCTGAAATTTTGAAAAATCATAAAAAGCCATCCATCTATATCAGGTGTTGCCGGATTGTCACCGACGGATATGATCAGCCACAACAGAAGGGCTGAAAAACTCATGAGCAGCAGCCCGAACCAGGGAATTTCCAGCATAATCCGGTTTATCGACAATACGGAGTTGAAGTTATAAATCGAAAGCGAACTGAAAGTCTCTCCAAAAAGGCGTTTCCAGAAAAAATTGATCATGTCCAGCAGGAAGCGGTCAAGGATTGTACATGCCTTCCGGGATGGAATATGAAGCCGTTTTTCGAGCTGTTCGAGTGTTTTACTGACAAGGATGACGGGAAGAGCGAAAAGAAAGAGCATGAGAAAGATGAAGTTTTTCAGTGCGTTTCTTGCCGTGGCCGCTTTACGCGGGAAGATAAACGAGAAAAACAGGAAGATGAGCAGATAAACGATGAATGACAGATCGATGATGTTCAGGGCTGAAACCAGAGGTCCAGGGGTAAAGAGGAACTGGATGGCACTGAGAGCGAAAATGAGAATCATATTGCCGATGAAGAAAACAAGAGGTTTCTTCGACAGAAGGGAGCCTGTCCGATGCAGCGCAGGCTGTACCGAGGGCTCCAGATCAGCGGGTGTGTTTGCAAGAAGAATCCAGCGCCCGGCAAGGATAAGAACGGATGTCAATGGAACACCAACCATGAGCCACGAGAAAAACGTCAGGTGTTCTGCTCCTGGAACCTCATTAAGTTCAGCGAAACCAACTGCGAAAATGTTCAGCGGGCTTCCTGTCATCGAAGCCATGCCGCCTGTATTTGCCCCGAAAATCAGCGCACAGTAGAAGAGCGCGGCCAGAACCTTGCGGTTTTCCACATTTTTGAAAACAGCCATCAGTTTTCGTACCACCGGCAACATGGCGAGAACAACGACGGTATTGGAAAAGAACACCGACAACCCATAAGATAGAAAAAGTGTGGCAGACAGAAGCCCGCCGGTGGTTGTTCGGGAATGACCGAGCAGATATCCGATGAGTCTGAGGTGGGTTCTGGCCGCGATCAGTATCTGCGAGAGCAGAAATCCGATTACCAGGATAATAATGTTCTGCAGCCAGTTCATGCGCGTTTTGTCCTGAAAGCGCTGCCGATATGCCGTGCCCGGATTACGGCTTCGTTTCGCCCTGTATGTCTTGTGTCCCGGTTGTATCGGGACTTGCAACAATCTCCAGAGTTTCCTTTAAGCGTTACAACGTTTCAAGTTTACACAATATTCACCAAACCTTAACTATTCGGCAACATTCTTTTCCGTAATTCATTATGTACGGAATAAAAAAATTTCGTCTGCTCATGAAAAGCTTTTTCGAAATGAACAGTCTGCGGGGAAATCTGTTCGGCAAACTGCCGTTTCTTCATCCCACGGAATCATTGCTGCTGAGGTTTTTCATGGTTCCGAACCTTTTTCTGCTTCGTGCGGAAGGACTTGAGCATATCAGGGATCAAAACGGCCCGGTGATTTTTGCGTGCAACCATAATAACTCGATGGAGTCACTGCTTGTGCCTGCTTTTCTTGTCTACCACAGTGGTGGAAGAAAGATAAGTTTTGTTATCGACTGGATGTTCGGGAAAATACCGCTGTTAGGATATCTGTTCAAAAAGATGGAGCCGATTTACGTCTATCATAAGCGGTCTCCCAGCCGGTTCCTTGAATCCAGGAGACCGAAGGGGAAGTTTTCTGCAGACACCGTTTCTCTCTGCTGTGAGAAGCTCAGAGCCGGCAAGCGTATCGGCATTTTTCCGGAAGGAAAGCGAAACAGGGATCCTTTCAGGCTTCTGCGGGCAAAGCCGGGAGTTGGTCATATTGCTCTGCGGTCGGGTGTTCCTGTGGTTCCGGTAGGAATAAAGTGTGTGTCGGGGAAGAAAAAGAAAAAGGTTCATGCTTTCGGCAGGATTATCCTGAAGATCGGCAAACCGGTGCAGTTTGGTGATCTTTCGAAGCCATACTGTCAGGCAGGCGGGCAAGGTTTTTCATCTCTTTCAGGAGGTCAGGAGCGGCATTCTCTTGCGCAGACAGCGACAAACAGGATAATGTCCGATATAGCCGCACTATGCGGGAAAGAATATCCCTGTCCGGTTTCCACCGGACAATCCGGTGGTGTTGTCAGGGAGTCTCTGAATAATAATAACCACAACATAAGGGAACCTCGATTTGCTTATTCCGCGCTTTCAATTGCTTCGTTGATCCCGACAAGTCGGGAATCCGGTTTCTGCGCTCCGTTCGACTTGCATCCCGATGCAGTCGGGACTCATGACAACAAATAGAGGTCCCCGTAAACATAAAGGAGGTCATATGTCCTGCATAACGGTTGAAAGGGTGTTGACGGAAGAAGGACGCTGTGCCGCCTTGGAGGTTATTGAGCGGGTGTTCCAGCGGGAGAAAAAGTGGATCAATGCGGCGCAGGAGCAGTTGCCTCAGACGCTTGAGGAAAGCGGCCGCTACTCGTGGTTTCTTGCAAAGGCCGGTGGCCGGCCGGCGGGAGTGTTGCGTTTGATGTATGATCCTCCCCTTGAACTTCCTGAAGAGTACGACGTCAGGCTTCTGCCGGGGGTGAATATCGAGAGGATGAAACAGGACGGTCGCTATGTTGAAATCGGTCGTTTTATGATCAAGAGGGAGTTCAGGAAAAACCCCCGGATTGCGCTTCGTCTGATGCG
>JAKSCY010000762.1 GCA_022360355.1 Chlorobiales bacterium | reverse complement strand
TCGATCAGAAGGGAACCGTCAGCCAGATCGATCTCTTCGGACCCACCTTAGAGAAGTATATTCGGGAGAAGTTGCTGAAGGATTAAGCGGCTTAGAAAATTCTCTTTCGTATTTTCTGCCACTCTTTAACCGTTTACCGTATTCGGATGTATTTCGTAATCGTAATCGTAATCAGCGCAGCGGTAATCGTAATCGATATCATAAACACAGTAAGAAAGACTCGATTACGAATTACGATTACCGTTCGGCTTTGCCTCACTGATTACGATTACGAACACAGGAGCAATAAAAACACACCTAATGATCATTTTTGAATATATGCAACTTATCTAAAACCGCTCAGATCCCTCCCCCCAAAACATGTCACTCATCATCCCAAAAGATTCGATACCACCGTCACCCCATTAAACAGGGCATGCATGAAAATCGGTCGCCACAGCGAACCACTCTTCTCGTAACTATAACCGATGCCCATGGACAAGGCAAAGAGAGGAGGCCAGTGCGTGGGATCCCCATGGACCATGGCAAAGATCAGTGAGGTAACGCCAATCGCCAGCCAAGGGATCTGGGTATAGGAAGCAACCAAGCTTTGCAAGATACCACGAAACACGAGTTCCTCGGAGAGTGGGGCAATGACTATCGCCATGATCATCACAACCGCCGCCAGTAACCCGTTCGGGTTTTGTACGATTTGCTCTAGTCCGGGATGAGGGTCGATTTGAAACGTGTCCCCCGAATACAAACGCCCTATCAAGGTGACCGCCAGGATCATCACCATGACCAAAGGCCAAACCGCCAATAGATTGATTGCAGCAAACACAAAGTCACGCCCCAGTCCACGCAGCCGAATGCCCAAGCCTTTGAGACCTCGGGCAAAGCTGAACTGCGCATACACCAGGACGAGAGCACCTGTAATGACGCCACTCAGTATCATGGTGATATTGCTCCAGAGCAACGCTTGAGCGGCGGGCAAGTCCTCCTTGAGCGGCAGGGTAAAGGTCTCAATCAGGGCCGGTGGCCCCATCCACACGAACAGCACGGCCAACGGCACCAAGGGATGCATCTTATGACGTCGGGGGCGATACGGCACCAGCGACCGGCGTCCCAG
>JAKSCY010000467.1 GCA_022360355.1 Chlorobiales bacterium | reverse complement strand
TCACCGTCCATGTGCATAACCTCAGGCTCATGAAGCTCAAGCTCAACCGCCGTTACCTTGCTATAGATAACCTGAGGATCGAAGATCTGGGTTCCACGGGTATATTTCAAAGCGTATGTAATGAACCTTGCTTTTGGAACCGCCTTCAAAATACAGACATCGAGCAGACCGTCGTTGATCTCTGCTTCAGGAGCAATATGAAACTTCCCCCCTTCAATGCGCCCGTTTCCAACCGAAAAGGCAAATATCGGTTCATGTATTTCTATGGCCGCCTCCGGAGTAATGAGCTTAATATGCATTTTTGGCGGTTTATAACCTAAAAGCGTGCCAAACAAGGCATTAAGGTAGATCAGCTCACCCTTCAACCATCTTGTTTTGCTGACCTTGCGGGCGATTCTTCCCGTAAGGCCAAGACCGAGGGAATTCAGGAAATACCGCTTGAATTTCCCTTCCGCATATACTCTGCCAAGATCTGCTTTTACAGCATCTGCCTGCAGATATGCATCAACAGGATAATCCCGGGTAAACTGATGATCAAGTGATTTCATAAAATCGTTTGCAGAACCCGACGGAAGAATCCCCAGACTTACATCAGAAAAAGCAAGAACGTTAGCGATCTCGTGAGCAGTTCCATCTCCGCCGCAGGCAACCACCGCCCGGCTGTCGGCAAGCGCCCTGCGGGCAATCACCGGCGTATGCCCTGCATACCTGCTGCAATACACCACTGCATTATGCTGTACCTCAACCGCACGCTGAAGTATATCCGTCATGCGTGCTGCACGCCCCCTGTCCGCTGCAGGATTGACAATAAATGTAGTATTCCTGTTCAAAAGCTCAGGATTTCATTCATGACATCTGTTTATAAAGATCGTAACAACAAATTGTATCTCCGGAAAATCCCGGCACCCGGACCAGAACGAATATACACTCCCCGGGATATATCCCATACAACCCGGGCTCCGGGAAAACAATCTGTTCATCAACATCTACGTCAACAGCCGGATATTACATACCCGACTCCACATCACACGTATAATGTGCATTGACGTGTTGACGTGTATTTTGTGGTTTTTTCTTTAATAAAACCAAAAAAATATCTTATTATAGACAATAATACATCACTCAACACTTTATATAACCCATCATTTACTGACATCATGCATACCTGCACCGTAACAAATTTGCCGATAACGGAAAAACAGGAGTGGCGAGCCGTCCACAACAATAACGGCGGGTATAGTAAAGTCATAAAACGGCTCGGGGACGATATTCTCCTCTGCAGTATTGACACGGATCATAAGGTTTCTCTCGAATCCATGGATATAGATATACTTCGTACCGTCCTGCATGATTCGAACATTGAAGACAAGCCGATCTGCCTGATATGGGACATGAAATACATCACCAGCATATCCCTTACTTATAAGAAGCAGATAGCAAGCCTTATCTACAACCCCGTACTCACTTTCGGCATAGTGATTTTCTATAATGTTGAAGCTTCGTTCCTCACAATGGCGGAGACTTTCGCGGCAATGGTACCTGAAAAGCTGCCTGTACTCATCAAACAAAACTATACTGATGCCGTAAACACAGTGCTTCAATGGAAAGAT
>JAKSCY010000398.1 GCA_022360355.1 Chlorobiales bacterium | reverse complement strand
GGATTAGCTATCGGCATTTCAACAAGGCTGAAGTTGTATGCTTGACAAGCTGAGACTTCTGGCAAAGGATACCGTTATCTATGGCACAAGCACTATTCTGGCTCGAGGCCTCAACTATGTGCTGGTTCCTCTTTACGCGAACCTTCTCACCACCTTTGAAAACGGGGTTCACGCGCTTATTTATGCGAACATAGCCCTCGCGAACGTATTGTTCGCCTATGGTATGGAGACCTCCTACCTGAAAGTCGCGTCGGACAACGCTCGTTCGGGAAGTGACAGCTCACGGTGTTTTTCAACGGCAATTATCGCACTTCTTCTTACTTCTACACTCTTTACAGTGTGCATAGTGCTTTTTGCTCCAGGGATTGCAGAGTTGATAGGATTATCGGACAACCAGAAAGATTTTATCAGATATGCTGCTGTGATCCTCTGGTTTGATGCAATGCTGGTGGTACCGTTTGCCGATCTCCGCCTGAAACGAAAAGCAGTACGGTTCGCGCTTGCAAGGGTTCTCGGGGTTGTCGCCGTTGTCATCAGTGCTGTTATTTTAATAGTACAGTATAAAACCGGTTTACACGGCGCTTTTCTTGCGAATATTGTGGGTTCCCTTGTCAGTCTGCTTTTTGTTATGCCTGTTTTCAGGCAGTTCAAGCACTTTTTTTCTCCTGCAGTGTTGCGCGAGATGCTGCGAATCGGGTTGCCCTACGTGCCGACCGGGATTGCCGGGCTGCTGGTTCACCTGATCGACCGCAATGTTCTTATAAGAATGCGGCTGGAGGACATTGAGAGAATTTACGGAACAGGGTATGTACAGTCTGATATTGTAGGGATTTATGGCCGCGTCGCGGCGTTCGGTATTCTTTTGCAACTGTTTATCCAGGTATTCAGGTTCGCGTGGCAACCGTTTTTCCTGCAGCATGCCGACGATCCCGAGGCGAAGAAACTCTTTCGCCATGTGTTGAGTATTTCAACCGTTTTTGCCATGGTTATCGCACTGGCCGCAACCTTTTATGTCCCCGATCTTATACGGTATCACTATTTTGATCGGCTGTATATTTTGCCGCCTGTTTACTGGATAGGTTTGTCCATTCTTCCGTGGATATTTTTCAGTTATATTTTCGACATGATCTCAACCAATCTTACGGCGGGTATTCTCATTACCGGCAGCACCAGGTATTTGCCGCTTGTTACCTTTGCCGGTGCCGGTGTGACAACAGCGGTTTGTCTTTTGCTTGTTCCTGTCATGGGAATGGAGGGCGCTGCGATTTCGATTCTTGCCGGTACTATTGTGATGAGCATCTGTATGGGGTATTTCTCGCTGAAAGTTTATCCAAACAGGTATGAGTGGCTGAAACTGTTACTGTTGTTTGTGACAAGTGTTGTGTTCAGCCGTCTGCCGGTTTTGGCCGGAAAGCAGGATATATGGTTTGAGACTGTCCTGACCGTAAGTTATCTCGGAGTCATTGT
>JAKSCY010000269.1 GCA_022360355.1 Chlorobiales bacterium | reverse complement strand
GAGCCCCTCGATCTGAGGTTTAAAACGGCCCAGGTCTGCGGTGAACAGAAAAGTAATAGCCGCGGCCGTAATGGCCAGTCCGGCGAGCACGACTATTGCGATGACACGAAACCAGCGCACATCGGGCTCCTAGGGGTTACCCGTGCTTTGATAGGCTTTCAAGAGGGTATCCACCACTGCATCGCTGGTGACGCCTTCGAAAAGGCCCAACGCGATAAACTGTATCCCGATACAAACGAGCAGAAATCCCATCAGCCGGGTGAGGGCGGTCATACCCGTCTGACCAAGGAACTTCACGACTTCCATGGACGAGCGGAGAACCAGCCATGCGCTGAATGCCACCAGCAGTATCCCGATGGCTACGGCAAAATACTCCACGGGGCGGTGTACATGAGTGGCCATGCTGATGGTCACAGCGATAGATCCGGGGCCACTCAGTAACGGCATGGCAAGCGGCGTAAACGCAATATCCTTGGCATTGCGAGCCTCTTGCTTGCTGGCATCGGGCAGATTCTCACCGGGGTCGGGATCGAGCATGCTAAAGCCGACCCGGGCCACCACCAGCCCGCCGGCAATTCTCAGTGCCGGGATGGAGATGCCGAAAAAATTTAGCACCACGCTACCCACCAAGAGTGCACCTACCAGGATGCAGCAGGTGTAAACGATAGCCATCCGGGCCTGCTGGTCGCGACGGCTTTCGGCCATGCCCTCCGTTATGGAGACAAATACCGGCGCAACACTGAATGGATTGGTGATGGGCAGAAGGGCGGCAAACGTGCCCCCGATTAAGACGAGCCAGTCCTGCAGCATAAAAGTATTTCGTTTTTTTTGTTAACGGTGATTGCGATTTCGTGATGTCGGAATCGTTCCCGGGACGTTAACTTTACCGGGAAACAAGGGCTCTTGGGTACATTTGAATAGCGGCGGCAAAATGAGCGGATTCTGGAGGGTCCGGCTGAGCCGTGGGGGCCTGCCAGGAGAAGCTGAAGCGGAAAATAGACATGGGCCCCGGTCGGGGCCCACCGTCAATTGGGCGATAAATTAGATGGGTCGTGCGTCGTCCTGAATCGCCACCCGGTGATTCAGCCGGTAGGAAGGCTGAAAATCCGGAATGACAATATGCTGGGTACAACGGTTATCCCACACCACAACCGTGTGATCCGTCCAGTGCAGCCGGCACTGGAACATGGGTTTTTTCAGATGGGCCATCAAATAGTTGAGAATGGCATCGCTTTCGTCCAGTTCCAGGCCGACGATACGAGTGGTGACCATCTCATTAACAAAGAGGCATTTTCGGCCGCTTATTGGATGAGTCCGAACCACCGGATGTTCGACGGCGGGATAATGTTTGGCGATACGTACCTTCGCTTCCGGGTCTTCGACACCCGGTGCAATATTGCCGAATTTTGCTGCCAGGTCATGTACGGCCGTCAGCGGTTCCAGCATATCTTTCATGGGCTGTGACAAGGCGGCATAGGCGGCCTCGCAGTTGACCCAGCAGGTGTCGCCGCCAGCCTCGGGCATCTTGAGCCCGTACAG
>JAKSCY010000626.1 GCA_022360355.1 Chlorobiales bacterium | reverse complement strand
TTCATTACCGAGAGCAGCAGTGCGGAAGCAATCGCCATGGTTATCACGAAAAAATATGTATAGCTGTTACTGCTTCGCATAAGCCCTTTGTCTTTTTGCAATGTTCCGCCGCAGCACAAAGTAGTCGATCATCGGCGCGAATGCGTTCCCGAGCAGAATCGCAAGCATGATACCCTCAACAAAGGCCTGGTTCAACACACGGATCATCACGCAAAGCACTCCGATCAATATACCATAGATCCATCGGCCTGTATTGGTCTGGGCGCCGGTGACCGGGTCCGTGGCCATAAAAACAAGGCCGAAAGCGAAACCGCCCATGATAATGTGATAGAACGGAGAAAGAGAAAGCATCGTGTTCTGTGACGCGGGAGCAACAAGGTTTGCAAGCAACGCAGAGGCAACCAGACCGGCAAGTCCGCCCGCAATGATACGCCAGTTGGCTATTCTGGAAACAATGAGAACAAACGCACCCAGTAAAGCGGCAAGCGTCGAGGTACTACCGACCGAGCCGGGAATCAGACCGAAAAACATGTCGCTCGCAGTGTAACCTGCACCAGATACCAGCGTTGCTGCATCGGCACCCTCAACCGACGCAGCGACGGCCAGAGGAGTTGCCGCGGTTAGATCATCGGCAAGAGACCAGATATGATCACCGGTCATCTCTCCAGGGTAGGCAAAAAAGATAAAAGCACGTGCAACGAGCGCGGGATTGAACACGTTGTATCCGGTCCCGCCTGTCACCTCTTTTCCGATAACCACACCGAACGATATGCCCATAGCGACCATCCAGAGCGGCATGTCCGGAGGCAGGGTCATCGGCAGAAGCAGCCCTGTAACAAGAAACCCCTCGTTGATCTCATGGCGGCGAACAACCGCGAAAAGCAGCTCCCACAACCCCCCGACGATATACGAAACGAGGATAAGCGGTACAACTGCAACCCCTCCCGTCAACATGTTCTGCACAAAACCCGCATCAGGAGAAACCTGGTAACCGGTATTGTAGATCCCGAAGATCAATGCAGGCAGGAGCGCGATAATCACCGTAAACATCGAGCGCTTCATATCGACAGCATCCCTGACGTGTGGAGCAACCGAGGTAACCGTTCCGGGAACGTAAAATATGGTATCGACCATCTCA
>JAKSCY010000089.1 GCA_022360355.1 Chlorobiales bacterium | reverse complement strand
GTATCTTAAAAACGAAAGGAAACGAGCGCCGAACAGCCGTGCTTTGGTGATGACTGGCCTGCGGTTTTTCTACAACCATGTGGCTGCAAAAAAGGTAACCATCGACTACAAAGCGCGTAAAATCCCACGCCAACTTCCCACCGTGCTAAGCCCGAAGCAGGTGGCGGCGATCATCAGTTCGCCAGCCAATTTGAAGCATCGGCTGATTTTAATGACTACCTACTCGGCTGGCTTGCGGGCCGGAGAAGTGGCCAATTTAAAGCCTGAACACATCGACAGTGAAAGAATGTTGATCAAGATCGTGGCCGGAAAAGGGCGCAAGGACCGCTATACGATGCTGTCGGCAAGGCTGCTGGAGCAGCTGCGGTTTTACTATCAAAAGTGCCAGCCCAAGTGCTATTTATTTGCCTCAAACTTTAAAAGTAGAAAAAACAAACCGCTGTCGTACGAGTCGATTCGCAGTGTCTATGAAAAGGCCCGCAAACGCGCCGGGGTCAAGCGCGGCAGGGGCATTCACACTCTGCGTCACTGCTTTGCCACCCATTTGCTCGAAGCCGGATACGACATCCGCAAAATCCAGGTGTTAATGGGCCATGCGAGGCTATCGACCACCATGATCTATTTGCATGTGAGTCGCCAAACTCTGTCAAAGATCCCAAGTCCACTGGATCTGATTGACACAAAGCACGCAAAAAGAAAGGTGAACCCCGATGGCCCAAATCACACCGGCAGCGGTAAAACGCGTTGAGATCGCCCATGTTCTGCAAGCGCACATCGGCGACTATAGACGGCAATACCGGCTGTGGGGCCAACATCAAAAGATCATAACCGATCTTTTAAACTGCCGCACCTCTCGTCTGGGTGGCCGGGTGGACCGCTGCGATGCCTGCGGCAATGTGCGCATCACGTATTATTCTTGTAGGAACCGGCACTGTCCCAAATGCCAGCACATGCCACGGGAGCGCTGGCTGGAAAAAAGAAAAGACGAGATCTTGCCGGTCAATTACTTCCATGTGGTCTTTACCTTGCCCCACGAGCTCAACGGCGCTGTTTTGAACAACAAAAAGGTGATGCTCAACTGCCTGTTTACCGCAGCGGCCCGGACCCTTTTGCTTTTTGGCCAAAACAAGCTGGGCGGCACCATGGGCTTTTTGGCATTTTTGCACACCTGGGACCAAAAGCTCAATGCCCATTTTCATTTGCATTGCCTGGTGCCTGGCGGTGCTGTGGCCAATGGCCGGTGGGTGGCATGCCGCAACCGCTATCTGTTTAACCAACGCGCTTTATCACTCGTTTTTCGCGCAAAGTTCATGCAACTCGTCAGCCAGGTCCGCTGCCAAGGGGCGCTTGTGTTCGACACCGATGGGTACCGCACGCTCAAACGCAGCCTGTTTGCCAAAAACTGGGTGGTCAGCGTACGCGATCCGGTCAAACGCGCCGAACACGTACTTGAATATCTGGCCCGCTACACGCACCGGGTGGCCATTGCCAACAGTCGCATCAAATCGTTGCACAATGGGATGGTTACCTTCAATGCTAAAAACAGAAAGCTAAACCGCAACGAGTCGGTCACCATCAGTGCGGTGGAGTTTATCCGC
>JAKSCY010000409.1 GCA_022360355.1 Chlorobiales bacterium | reverse complement strand
TCTCCACCCGGTGGCGGGCCCGTTCCAATCGCTTGTTTGTTCGGACGATGCCCACGTAGTCCCACATGAACCGGCGCAGCTCATCCCAGTTGTGGGAGACCACGATCTGCTCGTCGGGATCTGTCACCCGGCTTTCATCCCAGGCGGGCAATAGCGCGGCCGGTGCGGATGTCCGCCTGAGGTTATCCATGATGTCTTCGTAGGCGGCGGCCGCGAAGACGGCACATTCCAATAGGGAGTTGCTGGCCAGCCGGTTGGCGCCGTGCATCCCCGTACAGGTGCATTCGCCGATGGCATAAAGGCCGGCCACATCCGTTGCCCCGGTGAGATCGGTGACGATGCCGCCGCAACTGTAGTGGGCAGCGGGCACGACGGGTATGGGTTCGCGGGTGATATCGATACCGAAAGACCGGCAGGAACGGGCGATGTTGGGAAAGAGCTTGAGCGTCTCTTCGGCAGGTTTATGGCTAATGTCCAGATAGACGCAGTCGTGTCCGCCGCGCTTCATCTCGTAATCGATGGCCCGGGCCACCACGTCGCGGGGGGCTAACTCCCCGCGGGTATCGTGGTCGGGCATAAACCGCTGGCCGTCCGGCAGTACGAGAATCCCGCCTTCGCCACGCACCGCTTCGGAAATCAGGACCGATTTCGCATGGGGATGGTAGAGACAGGTGGGGTGGAATTGCACGAATTCCAGATTGGCAACCCGGCATCCGGCCCGCCATGCCATGGCGATGCCGTCGCCGGTGGCCGTATCCGGATTGGTGGTATACAAATAAATCTTGGACGCACCGCCGGTGGCCAGTACCACGTTTCGGGCAGAGAAGGTTGTGACCCGGTTGGTCCGCCGGTCCAGTGCGTAGGCACCCAGACAGCGGTCCTCTTGGGTGATACCGAGTTTCCCGGAAGTGATGAGGTCAATCACGATGTAGTCCGTGAGGCATTCGATGCCGGGATGATCGAGTGCCTGCTGCTGCAAGACGGACATGACCGCCCGGCCGGTGGCATCGGCCGCGTGCACGACGCGCCGTTGGCCGTGG
>JAKSCY010000545.1 GCA_022360355.1 Chlorobiales bacterium | reverse complement strand
GGCTGATGCAGGCCCTCAAAGAGTGTTTAAAACGACTGCCGCAAGCGAGTCGAGACCTGTTATACCATCGCTATGCGGATCAGGAAAATGCCCAGCAGTTGTCAAAGCAACTGCGTATCAGTCCTGTAGCGGTGCGGCTCAAGTTGATGCGCATCCGGAATGCCATGAAAACCTGTGTTGAAGGGAAAATTGTTTGAGCCACCATGCCTGCGGATGATTATCTAATCCTGTTGGGTCATCTACTGGATGACGACCTGAATGAAGAGCAGCAACAGCGGCTTTTGTCTATCCTGGAGCAACACCCTGAAAAATTTCCGGATATTATGCGTCACCTGGAGCTTTGGGAGTTGTATTCGCAATCGGTTTGCACGGAACGTAGTGCCGAACGTTTTCTGGCGTCCTGGGAGACTCGGGTAGCTGCTGTGGCTGATGCAGACCAATTCATACAGGATGTGGAACGTCGGTTGGAAGCCACGAGCGTGGCGGAGCAGGCTCGCATTCAGGAGATAAAGCAACGTGCCCAGCGCGAATTGGAGCAGTTCCTGGCAGAGCACAAACCTGTTGCCCCTGCTCGGGAATCCCGTCGGCGGAAGGAATGGCATGTGGGGGAACGGATTCGTAAGGGCCTGGAAAACTTCTGTAACCTGTTGGTTATGAGCCTCAAGGTGGTTCGCGTTTTGGCTGTCTGTCTGGCCGTGGCCTTGGCGATTCCCACCACCCTGCGCTATATTCAGGCCAAACGTATAGTGGCCACTCTGGACGATTCGGTAAGTGCCAAATGGACGACGCCTCCGGAACAACCTCAGTTACGACGGGGCTGGCTCGAGCTGCAAGAGGGATTTGCCCAACTCAGCTTTAAGGGCGGGGCGCAGGCCATTCTGCAGGCGCCTTGCAAACTACGTCTGGAATCGTCGGAACAGCTCTTTTTGGAAACCGGTACACTGGCGGTAAAATTAATAGAATCTGAGCAGACGTTTCTGGTGCGCACATCCCATTCGACGATTAAGGATTTAGGTACGGAATTCGGTGTTATTGT
>JAKSCY010000717.1 GCA_022360355.1 Chlorobiales bacterium | reverse complement strand
TCTTTCTTCAGCAAAACCGTCCTGTTTCATATATACCCTTCCGTTTAATTTCGCACCGTCCTCAACGTCAAGGGCTGCAACGGTCAGGTCTCCATCAATAGATGCTGACGATTCAAGCCGAAGTTCACCGGAGACATCGGCATTTCCCTTGAATTTCCCGGCAGCCCTCATATTCACGGTGCTTACTTCTCCATCTACGTAACCCTCTCGTCCGATGATAAGCGTTGCCTTACAGGTAATCCGTCCGGACACACTCCCGTCCACCCTGATATCGCCTTCCGCAACAAGTTCCCCCTGAACAGAGGTACCTTCCATCAAAAGCGTCAAAACGCCGGATGAACCGGTCTTTCTTTTTTTTCCTTTTTTACTGAACATGATCCATGCTTTTTTACATTGAAAAATTCAGATAGGCTTCCGGGTTGACGGGAACACCGTGCCGCCAGACCTCGAAATGCAGGTGAACACCCGAAGATTCATGGCCGGTGTTTCCCGCAAGTGCAATCACTTCTCCCAGTTTTACCTGTTCCCCTCCTTTTTTGAAAAGACGGCTGCAATGCTTGTAAAAGGTCATGTACTCACCGTGGTCAACAATAAGTGTATAACCGAACACACCGGTCCAGTCGGCAAAAATCACCGAACCATCGGCAACCGCCCCGACAGGTTCATTGCGCGGTGTTGCTATATCGATACCGTAATGGCTCCTGCCCGGTTTGAAACGCTGCGAAACAGAGCCGGTCACCAGCCTTCCGATAAATTTCGGAGACTCCCCGAAGTCAGCGGAAGAGGAAACGGGCATAATACCGGCATCAAAAACTTCCCGCCCGACACTGCCGCCGATCGGTTCACGTTTATCCGCCAGAGCCCTTTCCTGAAACATGACTCCTTTCATTTTTTCGCTGAAAGCCCGCATTCTTTCAATCTCAATAATCAGGCTGTCCACTCTGGCCGCCTGCCGGGCTACAAGCTGCTTCTGATAGCCGGGCAGTGACCATCCCGGGATCATATCCCGCAATGGAGAGCCGAAGAACAACAAACAGGACATGCCCGTCAGTAAAAACAGAATAATGATGGACACAAGAACAAACAGTCCCGGGCGACCTTTTAACAGTGTAACAGGTCTTGACCCGCCTCCTGCAGGAATGAGGCTGAGAGTATAGACAGTGTTTTTCTTTCGATGTGACGCCATGTTACTCAGGTTATCCCAAGATTGTTACAATAGACCTGCCATGTTGAATCGATCAGGATGTCAAGATCACTGTGACAGGGTTTCCATCCCAGCACCTCTTTTGCTTTTGCCGATGAAGCAACAAGTTCGGCAGGATCACCGGGTCTCCTGCCCGCCACTGCGGCGGGAATGGCTTTCCCTGTAATCTCGCGCGCCCTTCTGATCATCTCCGATACGGTAACGCCCGTTTCACTGCCCAGATTTACCGATATGCTCTTCTGCTTTTCGTTCAGGTACTCGAATGCCGATACATGAGCCGATGCAAGATCGTTGACATGGACATAGTCGCGAACGCATGTCCCATCCCTCGTCGGGTAATCATTGCCGAAAATCGAAAGCCCCTGGCGTAACCCCGCCGCGGTTTCCATGACGACAGGCAACAGGTTTTCAGGGTTCCTCTCAAGACCTTTGATCCTGCCGGAGACATCAAAGCCTGCTGCGTTGAAGTAGCGGATCGAGGCATATTTCAGGCCTTTCAACCGTTCATACCACTCCATCAGCCTCTCGATCTCAAGTTTGGTGAAACCGTAAAAATTTTCAGGATTTTTCGGGTGTTTCTCATCAATGGGCAGATATCGGGGAGAACCGAATATTGCCGCAGACGATGAAAAAATCATGTTCGGTATACCCGCCGACAGAGCTGCGTTCAATATATTTACCGTACCGCCGATATTCATCTCCGCATAGACTTCGGGTCTGAGCATGGACTCTCCGGCAGCTTTCAGTGCGGCCAGATGCACGCAACCGTCAAAACCTTCGGCCATGGTGTCACGAAGCCGTAGCGGATTCATGATGTCACCGTGCACAAATGCAGCCTCATCGAAAAGGTTGCTGCGGGTACCGGATGAAAGGTTGTCAAGAACCGTAACAGCATAGCCGCGGTCCAGAAACTCCCTGACAACATGACTGCCGATATATCCTGCGCCGCCGATCACAAGTATCTTCACTGTATGAAGGGTTGTAATATTTTATGAAGACCCTTATTTCTTTGCCAAAGATAACACTTTCAACAATATTAAGGGCTACACCGGCTACACCCCTGCTTGAGAATAGTTGCCGGCAAATAAAAAATGACACTGTGATTTATCGGGAAAACGAACTGTTTAAAACACCGAAGATCTTCAAGCCTTTCGTAAAGGTGAGCGCTCTGCAGACTACCCGCCATGGCGGCGTAAGCCGGGAGCCCTATTCCTCGCTTAACCTCGGTATCAACACAGGTGACGACCCGGCAAACATAATGCGGAACAGGCGCATCCTCTGCCGTCACCTGCAAATAGCCCCCTCCTCACTCGTTACGGCCGACCAGGTGCACGGAACAAATGTTTTTCATGCTGTTACGGGAGGACATTACTCAGGGTACGATGCATTTGTTACGGACCGAAAAGATATTTTCCTGTGCATTTTTACTGCCGATTGCTTCCCGATGCTTTTTTATGACCATGAACATGAAGCGGCAGGAGCTGCTCACGCCGGATGGAAAGGCACAGCGAAAAACATCGCAGGCATGACAATCGAGACAATGAGGCAACGATTCGGAACATCGCCACCCCGTTGTCATGCCTACATCGGGACCGGTATATCGGGAAGTTCCTACGAGGTCGGCAGGGAAGTTGCAGCCCGGTTCGATAAAAAATACCTCAAGCCGTCAACCGGCGGCCGGTTCCTGCTTGACCTTGCTGCAGCAAACCTCGATCATCTCGTGGAGGCAGGCATCCCGCATGAGTGTATCGAGGTATCACCGTTCTGTACCGTCCGAAACAACAGGGACTTTTTTTCTTACCGCAAGGAAGGCGGAAAAACCGGGCGCATGGTCAGCCTTATCGGCACCCGGTGAATCGGACGCTTCGAAAGGCTTGATAACATTGCTCTATAACCCTTCCTGGTAAACAGTTGCGGTAATGTACTATACCGTAATCAGACGGGGCAACAGGGACTCACTTCAGTTGTTTCATAATGCTTTTTGGGGTAAATTGAAGTTTAAACAAAAAAGCCGGGATCAGCTTACCCATTAACTTTTTAGTCTTACCTGAACATGAACGACTCTGAGCTACTGAAACTCAATCACCGGGCTAACGAAATCCTTTTCAAGGGTCTCGTGGAATTCGGCTGTTTCAAAGCTGCACTTGAACTCGACCTTTTCAATCAACTTTCTGAAGAAGCAAAAGATGCCGAAACGCTTTCGGCGGCTATCGGAGCCTTGCCGCAACGGCTTGAGATGCTTCTCGAAGCGCTCCGCCAGATCGGGATCATCCGGCAGGAAAACGGCAAGTGGGAATTGACGGATTTCGCCAGAAGCATGTTTGTGCCGAACGACGAGCATTCGAACCTGTGCATGATTCCTGTTGCGAACGCTATGGCGTATACGGCAGAACACTTCTATATGCATATGGCTGAAGCTGTCCGGGGAAAACTCGATTACAAAGGTGAAACATCATATCCTCCGAAAACCAGGGAAGAAAACCTTTACTTTGAAGAAATACACCGGCGCAACGCCCACTTTTCCATCAAACTGCTCCTTGAAGAGGCAGATCTTGGGAACAACAGCAAACTTGTCGATGTCGGTGGAGGAATCGGTGATATTTCTGCCGCCCTCTGCAAAAAATATCCGCAGCTCGACACCACCATTCTGAACCTGCCCGGAGCCATTGAACTTGTTAATGAAAATGCAGCGGAAAAAGGCCTTATGGACAGGCTGAGAGGTTCTGCCGTAGACATCTACAGAGACGAGTACCCTTCTGCAGATGCGGTCATGTTCTGCAGAATTCTCTACTCGGCAAACGAACAACTGACGGAGATGATGTGCACCAAGGCTTTTAACGCTCTTGAAGCAGGAGGCAAGGTACTTGTCCTCGATATGGTTGTCGATGAACAAGACAACCCCAACTATGATTATCTCAGCCACTACATCATGGGAATCGGCATGCCGTTTTCCGTGCTCGGCTTCAAGGAACAGTCAAATTACAAGCCTATCCTTGAAAAGATCGGGTTCAGTAATGTCCGGATGGTCCGACGTTACGACCACCTGTACGTCGAGGCAGTCAAGCCTGCGTAAACAAGGGCTCCGGAATCTACAGGCAAACCTGCCTGTAGCCACCGTAAAGATCATGAGCGGCACGGCAGATATCCTCACGGAAATCGGGATGGGCGATACTCGCGAGTGCTTCCGCACGTTGCCGCATGTTCTTGCCGTGCAGGTTCACAATACCGTATTCGGTAACGACATACTGCACATGAGCCCTTGTTGTAACAACTCCTGCGCCCGGTTTGAGCATGGGCACAATCCTTGATTCGCCGCGCCTGGTAACAGATGGCAGTGCTATGATAGGCTTGCCATCAGGAGAAAGCGCTGCTCCTCTTATAAAGTCCATCTGCCCGCCGACACCTGAAAAATGACGCTGGCCTATGGAGTCAGCACAGACCTGTCCGGTCATATCGATCTCAATCGCGCTGTTGATCGCTGTAACCCTGGGGTTTTTGCGAATCTCCTTTGTATCGTTTATATAATCCGAGCCAAACATCTCCACAAGAGGGTTGTCATCAACAAAGTCAAAGAGTTTTCGTGTCCCTACGAGAAAACTGGCAACGATAATCCCGTTATGGGTAGATTTATACCTTCCTGTGATAACCCCTTTTTCAACGAGATCAACCACTCCGTCGGAAAACATTTCGGTATGAATACCAAGGTTCCTGTGATGTGAAAGTGCTGCAAGCGTCGCATCGGGAATTGCTCCTATACCCATCTGCAGCGTCGCTCCGTCTTCGACAATAGAGGCGATGTTGCTCCCTATTTTCCGCTCGATATCGGTCAGCTCATGCCTTGGGGTTTCCGGAAGAGAGTCATCGACCTCAACCATGGCATCTATATGGCTGGCATGCAGCAATCCTTCTCCATGAGTACGGGGCATGTTCGGGTTAACCTGGGCAATAACATACCTTGCCGTGTGTACCGCCGCTCTTGCCGCATCCACCGAAACGCCAAGGGAACAGAATCCGTGACGGTCAGGCGGAGACACATGCACAAAAGCCACATCCAGAGGAAGCACGTTGCGGTAAAACAACGCCGGAACATCGCTTAAAAAAATAGGTATTGCGTCCGCCAGACCCTCCTGCACTGCGGATCGAACGTTTTTTCCTACAAACAGTGCGTTGAGACGGAAGCTCTCGCTGTACTCGGGGCGGACATACGGAGCTTCTCCCTCGGTATGAAGGCTTATAATCTCAACGTTCCGCAGTTCATCGGCCCTGTCAACAAG
>JAKSCY010000259.1 GCA_022360355.1 Chlorobiales bacterium | reverse complement strand
TGTTGCTTCGGTCAGGGCTTTTGATCCTGCTTTCGATATCCGGTATAACAAGGTTTTTCTGCAGCAGCTTGAGGATAACGCGCGTCTCTTTACCGTTCTTACAGCAGGAACCGGAGTTCTGATAGCCATAGCGACGGTGGTTCTGGTTGGTTACACAATCCGGCTCGCGATCTATTCACGGCAACAGAAAATCAAGACAATGCGCCTGGTCGGGGCAGCCAACTGGTTCATCAGCGCACCCTATGTTATCGAAGGCGGGATACAGGGGATACTTGCGGGGAGTTTTGCCGCGCTGGCAATCTATCTGTTGTCGGATCAATTGCTGCTGCGCTATGAGCCCGGTATCTACGCAGTCCTCCATCCTTCTACCTTTCTTGTCTATCCGGTGCTTGTGGGGCTCGGCTTTTTCCTGGGGATTTTCGGGAGTATCGTGTCGGTGAGAAAATATTTGCGGAAAGCATAGAAAAGTCAAAACTCAAAAAGGAACTCCTTGGAGGAAAAAATGGCGAATGGCAATCGATGATTGCTACGTACCATTCTTTTCCAGACTTTGGAGCAGGGTGATTTCTGCATCCCAGATTTCAGGCTGCGGGGTTTCAAGGATCAGCGGAATTTCTGCACTTGCAGGATGCTGCATGATGGCTCTGAACCCTTCAAGGCCTATTTTCCCTTTGCCGATGCTTTCGTGACGGTCACGCTTGCTGTTCAGTTCACGCTTTGCGTCGTTGAGGTGCATCCCTTTGAGATAGTCGATCCCTACTGACGCGTTGAACAACGAGAAGGTTTTTGCTACAGCTTTTTCGGTGCGCAGATCATATCCGGCGGCAAAAAGATGACAGGTGTCGAGGCAGACGCCTATCCTTGCTTTGTTATCGACCTTTTCAATGATATAGGCGAGTTGCTCGAAGGTATACCCCAGGTTGGAGCCTTGACCCGCCGTGTTCTCCAGCACCGCGGTAACAGTTACTGTTGTCTTGAGCGCAAGGTTGATCGAGTCGGCGATGGTTTGCAGGCACTGCTCTTCATGGATTATTCCA
>JAKSCY010000738.1 GCA_022360355.1 Chlorobiales bacterium | reverse complement strand
TGGTGATGAATTTTATGTGACCTATGCCTATCGTCCTCATTTTCCCGGACAATACTGGAAGTTTGCACACGATGTGATTCTTTTACCAGAAACAGGTGCTGACTCGCCGGCTGTCATGAAAGATAATATTGCCAACTCAGGTTTGGCTGTGACCAAAGATTTTAAAAACTGGCGTCGTTTGGGTCGTGTAACAGACACCAACCTGGATGACCGGGATGTGATTCTTTTCCCTGAGAAAATTAATGGTAAATATGCCATGTTGCACCGACCAAAGCAGTGGATTGGGGAAGAATATGGTTGTGATAAACCTGCTATCTGGATTCGTTTCTCTGACGATTTAATGGTGTGGAACGAACCAAGCAGCTTGTTAATTGCTGGTATAGATGGTACATGGGAAGAGAAAGTGGGCGGCTCGACACCTCCGCTTAAAACCGATGAAGGATGGTTAATTATTTACCATGGTGTGGAAAATGGTGGAGAAGGTTATTACCGTGTTGGTGTGGCTTTGCTTGATTTAGATGATCCAACAAAAGTTATTGCACGTGCCGAAGACTGGATCATGGAACCGGAGCACGATTATGAGATAGAAGGTTTTTATAAGGGTTGTGTTTTCCCCACTGGAAACGTCATTGTAGACGACACATTATATGTATATTACGGTGGAGCTGACAAATATGTGGGCCTGGCAACCTGTAAAGTGTCAGAAATCCTTGATTTTGTATTAAAAAGATAAGTGCTGTTTATAAGCATATTAAATACTAAATTATTGGCATCAGATCAATGAAAGAACATTTATTTTTAAGATTACCGGTTGTAATTCTTTTGGTGTTGTTAACTACAAATATTCATGGGCAGGATCCAAATTTCCATATCTACCTTTGCTTTGGGCAATCTAATATGGAAGGATCAGCTGCCATTGAAGAGCAGGATAAACAGGAAGTTGATGGATTTGTCATGATGCCGGCAATGGATTGTCCGGATGAAAACAGATTTATGGGCAATTGGTATCCTGCAGTTCCGCCGTTAAGTAGCTGTTGGCATGGTTTGTCCCCGGCTGACTATTTTGGCAGAACGATGGTAGCGATTTTACCTGATTCCATTAAAGTTGGAGTAATCAATGTTGCTGTTGGTGGCTGCGATATTCGATTATTCAATAAAGATCAATATCAGAATTTTGCTAATTCTTTACCAGATAAATGGTTTGTTGATAAGATAAACGCATATAATGGCAATCCATATAAGCGCTTTATTAGATTGGCAAAAGAAGCTCAAAAATCAGGTGTAATCAAGGGAATTTTATTACATCAGGGCGAGGCGAATGAAAGAGATGAAAACTGGCCAAAGTATGTCAAAGGTGTGTATGAGAACATGTTGCGGGATCTTGGTTTACATGCCAATAAAGTGCCATTGCTGGCGGGTGAGGTAGTTCATGCCGATCAAGGTGGTATGTGTTCGAGTATGAATCATATTATCAATCGTTTACCTTATTTTATACCTACTGCGCATGTAATTTCTTCAGCAGGATGTGCTGTGCGGGAAGATAATTTGCATTTTAACTCTGACGGAGTAAGGAAGCTGGGCAGAAGGTATGCCATTGAAATGCTGTCGATTTTAGGATATTAATTTCTATTGACGAAATAAAGAAGAATTATGAGATATTTTATTTTTATAATAATGACACTGATCTTTTCATCATGTCAAAAAGATGATAGCATACGAATCACAATTAATCCGGATGAAGTCATCAGCACCAATTTTATAGGAAATGGAGTGCAGTGGTCAGCTTACCCACATGCTGATACAGAGAATGCCGATTGGGGAAAACTGATGACGGATGAAAAGTGGGAGATGAACTATCAGCGACTGGATTATATGCAACCCAGGTTATTTAGAGTGCTGGATCAGGCTAACTGGCGATATTTGGTAGGTTTCGATAATGATGATATGCCCATTTTAGATTTTACCACACCAGAGGTTAAGGCTTTGGAGAAAATACTGGATTATGCGCAGGCCAACAACATTACTGTTTTATTTGGTGAATGGGGAACGCCTTACAAAGTGCACGATACGCACTTAGGGCATGGCGATAAATTTACCGGAGCTAACGATCCGAAGTGGATTAACAGCATTGTGTCTTACCTCAAATATTTGATTATTGATCGGGGTTATACCTGCCTGAAGTATTACAACCTGGTAAATGAACCCAATGGTGATTGGGCTACAACAAATGGCGACTTTGTTGAATGGAGCGAAGGCGTGAAATTGCTTAATGAGGCATTAAAGCAAAATGGTTTGGA
>JAKSCY010000583.1 GCA_022360355.1 Chlorobiales bacterium | reverse complement strand
TCGGACGTTGGATGAACCCGGTTGGTAAGGGTTATAACAGCGAGGTCTTTTTCCGGATCTATCCAGATGCTGGTTCCGGTATAGCCGAGATGTCCGTAAGAGTCCTGTGAGAAATGCTTGCCTGACGACGATCGGCCATTCGGCGAGCGCAGGTCCCAGCCGAGCGCTCTTGAACCGGGATACCTTTTGGTAAAGCGCTTCAGGGTTGAAGGCCGGAAAAAAGCCATGTCGTTATAACGGCCATCCTGCATGAGCATTTTTACAAATACGATCAGGTCTCCGGTAGTCGAGAACAGCCCTGCATGCCCGGCTGCTCCACCAAGCAGGGCGGCATTGTGGTCATGGACAAGCGGTCTTGGTTTCGGGATGGTCCAGAGGGTATCCTCCTCTGTCAGAGCTATACTTGAATGGAGGAAATCCGGCGGATTAAACACTGTTGACCGCATGCCCAGAGGTTTCGAAAAACGTTCATTGAAGTTCTCTTCGAGCGTTTTTCCCGTAACCCGTTCAATAAGTTTGCCGAGGGTGATAAAACCCAGGTCGCTGTATGTTGTTTTTGTGCCTGGCGGTGATACAAGCTGTTCATTGTAGATGGCTTGCATCACTTCTTCAGGCGTGTTGCAGGTTTTAATGAAAAACCTGTGAGCGACAAGCCCGGAATTGTGCAGCAGTAGGTTTTTTATGGTGACATGCTCCTTGCCGTTTCGTGCGAATTCAGGAAGGTAGCGTGACACGGGTGCGTCGAGATCAAGCGAGTCTCTTTCACTGAGCTGCATGATGACGGCTGTTGTAACTACGGGCTTGGTAAGAGAGGCCAGGTCATAGATGGTTGAAGTATCCACCCGAAGAGAGCGTTTGTCATATGTCTGCCTTCCAAACGCTTTGTGGAAAACCACATCATTTCTGTATATGACCACGATGCTTGCCGATGGGAAAACACGGTCGGCAATCGATTGTTCTACCAGTGCGTCAAGCGGGGAAAACCTGTCTGCGGCTGTTGTCTTTACGCTCAGGAGGGCCACGGACATGGCGGCGAACAAGATAAAATATATGATCTTGTGCTGCGTCATAGCTGGTGTTAGAACAGTGAAAACCGTACGTAGCGTTTCGGGTTTTTTTTCAGATCGATGAGCAGGGAGTCCAGGTCGGCAATGCTCTCGTTGAGGTTGGAGTACAGTGCCGGGTTTGAATGGAGCTGCCCGATGGTTCCTTCTTCGCTGTTGAGTTTCTGAACAAGCGAATCTGTTCTTGCTGCAACCTTTTTGATGTTGATGATCGTTTTTTCAGTTTCGGCTGCCAGTTGCTTGTCGTTGATGAGTTTCGGGAGCAGTCCGCTGCCGCTCTTCAGTTCACGGGTGAAACCGGTGAGTTCGGCTGAGGCTGTTTGCAGGTTGTTTATGGTTTTTTCGAGGTCTCCCGCCATTTCTTCCGATCCCAGAAGTTTTGCCAGAGGCCCTTTACCGTTATTGATGTTATCCAGCAGGGTATTGATCTGGCCTATTGCTTCCCCCGC
>JAKSCY010000645.1 GCA_022360355.1 Chlorobiales bacterium | reverse complement strand
CAGTATTATTATCCAATCCGGGAACATCGAAAAAACTTTCTATTTCAATTCCACGAAGATCGTTCGGCACTCCGACCGGATCAATGGGACCGTGCGGAGTTCCGTTCTTGTCAAAACGCTGGAACCAGCCCTCATTGGTAATTTGTCCCTCTGTGCTGCTATCCTGGAAAATATTTGACGCCGTGAAAAAAGCACCAAACCCACCATTTCGGACCGGTTTTCCAAAGATATCAACATCAGATAATCTCTGGTTTTTGTTTTCCGTAAGGTTGATCAGAGCTATTAAGCGGGCTTTTTCTTTTGCCCGGGCGTTTTTCAGAAAAATCGCCATGAATTGAGCAATATCCGGATCGTTTGAGGGATTAGCAGAAATTGAAGGAGACTGCCAGTCGACAAAAACGATGAACACTTTTTTGCCTGACTGCACAAGGTCAACTTTTCGAATTGTGCCTTCAGCTTCATGCAAAACTGTATATTTCCGTGCTTTTCCCTTTGCATTTAACGTCATTCGAACTAAGGCCTCGTTGCCGTTTGCCAGTTTGTCGATGAGAAAGAGAATCGCGTTCTTTTTCCCGACATTGATCAAGGCCACGGGCTTTACCAAATCATTTGTCGCTTTCGCTTTAATTTCGGCAAAGTTGAGAGATATTGCAGGTTTTTCGTCACCTGCAAGAAGCGAAGGTATCGGTGAAACTAACAAAACCGTACATAGATAAATCCCGGCCACACCAACTCTGTGTTCCATCGTTCAAAGCTCCAATATGATTATTTGTCTGTGATTAGTCTATCAAATTGTCATAAAAAGGCAAATGTTCGATTGGTGACCAGTAGCAGTTACGATATCAGCGGCAAGACGGAAAAGCCCGTGACGCTTGACCACAGGCTTATCCTGATTCAGGATTTGTTTTAATCGGCTTCTAAATTAGGTCCTGCATCCAGGACTTTTTTTGATACCGTATCTTTATATTTTTCAAAATTGTCAACGAATTGCCTTGCCAGGCTTTCTCAGTAATGAT
>JAKSCY010000221.1 GCA_022360355.1 Chlorobiales bacterium | reverse complement strand
TAAGATAAGTTTGATCCCCGGATTCAAGCTTTTCATAGCAATCCCCCCTTGGCCGTGTCGGCCGATATGGTTACTCCCCCAGCGGAGAGTTGAAATAACCCCTTTCAAACAGCGGGCCTGAAGCGGTCCGTACGCCTGCCCGGAAGCTGCCCGCCGGGTGGCTTACAAGCGTTCCCAACCACGCTTATCACCAGGCAAAGCCAAAGAAGGCCTTTTGAAGAGAACCTTAAAGAATCAGTCCGCTTGACCCGAGTCCTGGCCCCGGTCTTCGGCCGGTCGGCCAAGGACAACTCCTCACGGGAGATCTACAATTGTTTTTTTGCTGCCCGGGTAAGCTGATCTACCCGGCACGGTTCAGACCCGGAATGAACTTTCCCTGCTCCAGACCGACAAGAACGGCCCGGCCGCCCCCATCAAGGACCTCATTGGGATAACACTATACCGCCTCCGGACCTGAGGTCAACTCCGGCCGGTCCAGATTTAAGGTTGGAGAACAGGCTCTTAAGTCCGGAAGTCGCCCTTCCGGGCTAGGTCTAGACCTTAGGGTTTGGGACAGGGCCCCTGCAAACCGGTTTTTAGTGGGGCGATAATTGCAGCCGGCCCTATTCGGCCTCCCCCTTGAGCCCGATCTCCTCGGCCACCTCCCGCATTCCCATGATGGTGTCGGTGATCAGCTCGGACAGCTCGACCCCCATCATGGCCGCCCCCTTCTCGATGATGGAGCGGTCCACTCCGGCGGCAAAGCGCTTGTCCTTCCACTTCTTCTTGATCGACTTGGCCTTGAGGTCGAGGACGCTCTTAGATGGCCGGACCAGGGCCGCGGCCACCACCAGCCCGGTCAGCTCATCAATGGCATAGAGGCTCTTCTCCAGGTCGGTCTTGGGCTCAACCTCGACGCAGATCCCCCAGCCGTGGCTGATAACAGCCCGGATATACTCCTCCGGCCAGTCCCTCTCCTTTAATATCTTCTCGCTCATCCGGCAGTGCTCATCCGGGTACTTCTCGTAATCCAGGTCGTGGACCAAGCCGATGGCCCCCCACATCTCCTCGTCCTGGCCCTTCTTTTTGGCCAGGTAGCGCATCACCCCCTCCACGGCCAGGGCATGCTTGATCAGACTCTCGCTTTGGTTGAACTCGTTTAACAGGTCCCAGGCCTCCTCCC
>JAKSCY010000826.1 GCA_022360355.1 Chlorobiales bacterium | reverse complement strand
AGCCCTCAAGGAACCTTGCGATGTTGACCTTTACAGTGATTCAAGCTACCTGGTGAACGCAATAAACAAAAGCTGGCTGAAACGGTGGACGGCAAACAACTGGAAAACCTCGGCAAAAAAACCGGTTGAAAACATCGACCTCTGGAAAAAAATCCTTGAGTTGATTAGATTGCACAACGTCACCTTTCACAAGGTAAAAGGGCACAGTGACAACGAGTACAACAACCGCTGTGACTACCTTGCCCGGCAAGCAATTCTGAACAACAGTTAACGTCCGAATGGAAACCCGACCAGAACAGTCCGGCCAGCAGACCGGGAGCAAAAAAGCGAAGAAAAAGCCGAGCCTTCTCTTGATCACGGTCATTTTAGGCACCATCGGTCTTGTTGCCCAGCTTCTATGGGTCAACTGGCCCAAGCCTGTAACCGAGCCCGAACCACTGAACCCTGAGCTGGCTTCCGTCATCAACCGCCTGCCGGGAAGATCCGATGCGCTGATCTATGCCGGATTGAAGGATATCCGGGGAAGCATTTTCTGGCAGAAAGTAATCCCCGACTCACTCAAAGAGATGAACTGGCTGCAATCCGATCAAACACTGAGGGAAGTAATCAGCGAAACCGGCATTGTTCCCGCCCGCGATCTGGACACCCTTCTTGTTGCCTTCCAACAACAGAACACAAAAAAGCAGAAATATCTCGGCATTTTGTGGGGCTCGTTTTCCGGAAAGCTGACCACTGATTATCTCCGGAAAAAAAGCATAGCAATCGAGGAGTTCGGGAATGAACCTTGCTATTCTCTTTCCGATACTCTCTGGGTGTGCCGTCCGGGAAGTCGTCATGTTATCCTGGCCAACAGTCCGCAGATGCTGCGCGGTTTTCTTGAACCGGAAAAAAATTTCCTGCAACGCGACTCTACAACCGCAGCGCTTATCGACAAAACAATTTACAAATCCCATTTCTGGTTTACTCTTTCCTCCACAAACTGGACACTCGGCGCGCTCCAAAGCCTGACTTCCGGCAACAAGGACGTTAAAACACTCGGGAACCTGAACCGCATAAAACAGCTTGCATTGTCGCTGAAATTTGATGACGGCGTGGAGGGTCAAACAGAATGGATCTACCAGAACAGAACATCGGCCTACTTTGCATCGACATTTCTCTGGGCTGCCATCAAACTTTCAAGCAGTTCGGGAACACGAACAACGGAACCGGCAAAAGCACTGCTGAAAGAACTCGATGTGATGCAGAACCTTGAATCGGTTATCGTAAAAACCGATCTGCCCCTGAGCTTTTTCAAGCCGGAAGCAGAAAACGGGGAAAATCAGTAGGCAGTCCTCAGTTATTGTAACGATT
>JAKSCY010000097.1 GCA_022360355.1 Chlorobiales bacterium | reverse complement strand
TCTCGGCCTGCTCATCATCGATGAGGAACAGCATTTCGGAGTTGCCGCAAAAGAAAAGCTGCGTCAGAACTTCCCGGGTGTGGATACACTCACCATGTCTGCAACTCCGATCCCGAGAACACTTCAGTTTTCCATGCTCGGTGCCAGAGATCTCTCGATAGTGTCGACACCTCCCCGAAACAGGCAACCTGTTGAAACAATCATCACCCAGTTCAATTCCGACACGATCCGCTCGGCAATACAGCACGAAATCAACCGGAAAGGGCAGGTTTTTTTCCTGCATAACCGTATTTCCGGGCTCGACCAGATTCAGAATACTCTTCAAGAACTCGTTCCCGAAGCAAAAACCGGGATAGCCCACGGTCAGATGCCGACTGCCGAACTTGAAAACGCAATGATGCACTTCATCAACCACGACCTTGATGTTCTCATCTCCACCTCCATTATCGGCTCGGGACTCGATATTTCCAATGCAAACACGATCATCATCAACCGTGCCGACATGTTCGGTCTTTCCGATCTCTACCAACTCAGAGGCCGTGTAGGGAGAAGTGAAAGAAAAGCTTACAGCTACCTCATCATCCCTCCTGTCGATACCCTTAAAAGAGAGGCCGTGCAGCGGCTTGCCGTAATCGAAAGCTTCACGGAACTGGGTTCCGGCTTCAATATTGCATTGCGCGACCTGGATATCAGAGGAGCAGGAAACCTTCTCGGTGCCGAGCAGTCAGGAGCGATTCATGAACTTGGTTTCGACCTTTACCAGAAACTGCTTGAGGAAGCCGTCACAGAACTGAAAACCGGCGAATTCAGCCGGCTCTTTACCTCAGATGAGTCGCAACCGGCCCAGATCACCGGCAATACCGATATGGTTTTTTATTTCGATGCGCTCATTCCCGATTACTACATATCTGCAACTCAGGAACGCTTCTCTTTCTATGAAAAGATATCCAAAAGCTCAACAGACGACGAAATCGACTCGATCCGGGATGAATTGCGTGACAGGTTCGGGCCTCTTCCGAAAGATGTTGAAAACCTGACCGGTCTTGCAAAACTCAAAAACCTTTGTTCATCCATCGGCCTGTCAAAGGTCGATATCCAGCCTCGAACATTTTCCATCCTTCTGCCCGGTGAAAACCAGGCGGAATTCTACAGCCAGCCTTTTTTTCAGGAATTGATAGTGTCACTCCAGTCCGAATGGATGCAGGTATACGCTCCTCGTTTTCAGCAGGGCAAAAAAATGAAACTTCTCCTCCATCATCCGCCGGACTCCTACCAGGAACCCGCCGGCATCATGGAACATTACCGTTTCCTTCTCGAAAAACTCAACAGGAACTGAAACCGACGTTGCCAATCGACACTCTCAGCCAACAAAATAAGACATAAATCATCCTGTTTTGGCAACTTTTAAAGAACTGAAAAAGGTTACCATTTGTGTGACTTTTAATACACAAACAATAAACCATATAGCTATGTTTGTATATATAAACGATGAAAAATATGAAGCCAACACAGGTGAACGTCTGATAGATATTGCCCGTAAAAACCATACGCATATAGGTTATTTCTGTGGAGGTAACGGAATATGCCAGACCTGTTATGTAAAGGTGCTGGAAGGAATGGATCTTCTCTCTCCTCTGAACGACAGAGAAAAAGCCATGCTTTCAAATGAGCTGGTCAACGAAGGAACAAGGGTAGCATGCCTGGCGACTCTCGACAAGCTCGGAACGGTCAAACTTCTGACGGCTGTGGAAGAGGTGAAAAGAACGTTTGATGACAAACCGCTCGCACTCATTCCCTATCAGGCAAAAATGGGATGGGAGTCTCTGATCAAGTTTCCGGAAACCATAGCAATGCAGGCCCAGAGATTTTCTGAAGGCAAACTTGATACGTGGCAGCTCGTTACCGATATAGCCGAAGCTGTAGCCGGCGCCCTTGAGTTGATCGGCATGGCCGTCCAGGAAGCTTTTGGCATGAAGAAACAAACAAAAACTTTCACCAGGCGCTATGTACATGAAGCAGCGGAGAACAGCAACGGAGAAGAACACCAAACAGCAGAAAACGCAAAAGGCTCTTCTCCTGAGATACACGAATCCCTGAAACTGCACAAACATGCTCCGGTGAACTGACACCGGGGCGTCTGCCTGAAAAGCCGCTCTGCCGCCGACAGGCAGAAAAAACCCCTGTTGCGGAAAAAATAATTATATTTGAAAAAACCAAACCGTTACGATCATGCGGATCTACATAAATGACAGACCCTGTGAAGCGCAGCCGGGAGATATCCTCCTTGATGTTGCAAAGCAGAACAAGTGCCATATCGGTTACATATGCGGTGGCAGCGGTGTTTGCCAAAGCTGCTTTGTATATGTGCAGGAAGGTATGAATTGTTTATCAGAACGTAACGACACCGAGAAAGCATTTATCTCCGACAAGCTCGCGGAAGCGGGGGGAAGACTTGCCTGCCAGACCAGAATCGTAAAGGACGGCGACCTGCGGGTACTGTCAAGAGCTGAAATGCTGCGCCGTACAGTTCTCGGCCTGAACGTTTCCGGTTTTGTCACCTACGCACAAACCATCGGCTACAATGTTGTCAACCAGTTACCTTCAGGAATCGGCAACATTATCAATCGTGTCAGAGATGGCAAGCTCAATCCGGTAACATCCATTCAGAATATCGGGAAGGGCCTGGGACCGGCCTCCCAGTTGGTCGGCCGGAACATTTTTGAAACATTCCCGTTTATTCAGGGCTCGGTAAACTTTCTGGGCACCGGCACAAAAAACTTGCTTGATACGACATCGGACATTCTCTGCAATGTTTCAGGAGGAAACCTGCATCTCCCCGGGACAACATGCGACACTTGTGCGGACGAACCTCCGATCGAAAGGGTTCATATTAAAGCAAGCCCTGCAAAAAAATAGCTCCAAAGCTTTTTACATGCAGGACTAACAGATACGACATGGTGTATTCGGTTGTAATTTTGCGCTTTGATCCTGAAAAAGATGCATCACCCTACTACAAAGAATTTTTCACAGACGCCGCTCCTCATGAAAGAGTGCTGGATGTATTGCTGAAAATCAAGGCCGAACAGGACAGTACGATTGCATTGAGAAAATCCTGCGGGCATGGCGTATGCGGAAGCGATGCAATGCTCATAAACGGCGAAAACAGGCTTGCATGTTCAACCTTGGTGAAAGATCTGAAAAGCAACAGCATCAGGGTCGAACCCCTTCCGGGAGCACCCGTCGAAAAGGATCTCGTAATCAATACGGATTTTTTCTGGAAAAAATACCGGGACATCATGCCCTACCTGGTCAATCACGAACCTCCTCCCGACAGAGAGCGCCTGCAAAGTCCTGCCGAACATGAGATCATCGAGGAATCGACCCGGTGTATTCTCTGCGGGGCCTGTTCATATGCCTGCCCTACCTCCTGGGCAAACGAGAGTTATCTTGGACCTGCTGCCCTTTTGAAAGCCTACAGGTTTATTTTTGACTCCCGCGACCAGGCACAACAGGAACGGCTCGAAAAGGTAGGCTCGGACCACGGCATCTGGAAGTGTTATACAGCATATAATTGTGTTGAAGCCTGTCCCAAGGAAATTGATATCACCTGGCACATTACCCGGCTTAAAAAAGCATCTTTCGGGTTTTGACCAAACCCGGAGACCAGCCCTTACGCAACAGCAGCCCTGACCACAAAAACACCTCGAAAACACGATGGGATACAGCGGAGAATTTGAAGGCATAGAATTCGATCTGGGCGTCAAAACCCTCGAACGATGGCTCATCAAGCCTGAGAAAAGGATGAACATAACCCTGGGTATCCCAAAGGAACGTGCTAACGACGAACGCAGGGTCTCACTCTCCCCGGCAGGAGTCAAAATCCTCAATGAAAACGGTGTACGGGTACTGATTGAAAAAAATGCCGGCTTTGCAAGCAATTTTTCAGACGAGGAATATGCCGAGGCCGGCGGGTATCTTACGGATTCCCAGACCGCACTTTACGACAACGCAAATGTCATTGTAAAAGTCTTTCCTCCACAACCTGAAGAAGCGCCTCTCTTCAAAACAGGTCAGATGCTCATTTCAGCGCTTCATCTCGGATCTGTCAGCGAACCCCTTATCAGTACATTTCTTAAAAAAAACATCACTGCCCTCGGGTTTGAGTTTATTGAAACCAGGGATGGGGAGCTGCCTATCGTGAGGACGCTGAGCGAAATAGCCGGCTCCCTCGCCATTCAGACCGCAGCGAAATATCTTGAAACAGGTTACGGGGGAAGCGGGGTTCTGCTTGGAGGCATTGCCGGTGTGCCTCCTGCACATATCACCATTATCGGTGCCGGAACAGTGGGCTTGTTCGCCGCACAGGATGCACTGGGACTCGGCGCGCAGGTAACCGTTATCGACAAGGAAATCAACCGGCTACGCCGTTTTGAGGCATTTTTCAATCGCCACATAGTTACTGCCATCGCCAACGACCATTACATTTCTGAACTTGCAAAAGTATCCGATGTGATGATAGGGGCACTCAGCCCGAAACAGAAACTCATCAAACCCATTGTCAGTGAAGGTGTCATAAAAACAATGAGACCCGGTTCGGTTATTATTGACGTTTCGATTGATCAGGGAGCCTGTTTTGAAACCAGCAGACACACAACACATACAAACCCCATATTCGTCAAGCACGGTGTTACCCACTACTGTGTGCCGAACATGCCTTCAGCCGTCGCAAGAACGGCATCGTTTGCCCTGACCAATACATTGCTGCCATTCCTGATAAAACTCACGGCGCATGAAACCATCACGGAAATCCTTTGGAACAGCCACAGTCTGCGTAAAGGGACGTATGCATTCAAAGGGTATGTTACTCAGAAACCCCTGGCCGAGATTACCGGCCTGCCCTGCCGTGAGATTGATATGCTGCTGGCAACCGGGTAACCGCAAAAAGTTTTTTGGAACATTTTTCCTCTAAAAGGCACCTCAGTTTATCGTCATGAGTCCCGATTTTATCGGGAGAGTATCATGACAAGCCGGGATCAACGAGGCAATTGAATCGCGGAATACATACATTGAGGTGCCCTAAAGATAATCCAGGGGACTTCCCAGCTTCCTTGCCACATAAGACGCACAGGACACACCCGAATAGGTCACGGCTATAACCCCCTGTCCCGGAAATGTGCTGTCCCCTGTGGCGTAAAGATTCTTTACCGCTGTTCGGTTCTGGGGTTTCTGCAGAACATTCTGACCGGGGTACAGCAAGGGCCCATACGACCCCTTGTACCGGTTAAGATAACGCTGATTGGTTAACGGTGTTGCAAGGACTTTTACCTTAAGGGCATCGCCGAGTCCCGGAAGAATTTTTTCGGTTCTCTTTATCACCGAAGCACCAAATGCCTCCTTGGCCTTCTTATAAGCACTATCCCCCCTTCTATAGCTGTTCCAGCGGTGCACTTCATCCGTAACAAATACATGCACAGCATGCTTGCCTTCAGGCGCAACAGAAGCATCAAGAACCGATGGTGTGGAAAAATATATCGTACCGCCGATCTCGCTGTAACGCTCCCAGTCATCAACAAGAATATGATGCACATGAAATCCTTCGGGAACCACATCGGCATCGACACCGAGATAGAGCTGGAACCAGCTTGGAGCACGAAGAAACCTGTTTTCAGGGATGTTGTAACGGGGGTCTTTTACCAGACGGTTGAATGTATCCCACACTGTAGCATTGGATATCACCGCCCTGCCCGTAAAAACCTCTCCGTTACTCAGCCTTACCCCCTCTGCTCTCCCGTCTTTCAGAATAATCTCTTCCACATCGCAGCTGTATTTCACTGCGCCCCCGAACTTTTTTATGCCTTCACATAAAGCTGCAGGAATCGCTCCCGCACCTCCTACAGGATAGTTGATACCGCCATGATGCCTGTCAGCGAGGCAGATACCCGCATTGACAAGAGGTGTCGACACCGCATCCTGAACTGCCCAGGAATAGGACTCCATATCAATGAACTGAAGAAGCTCCTCATCCGTGATATATTTTCTTGCAACCTTACCCATCGACTGAAACGTCTTCAGGGCAAGGGCCATTGTTTTTCCAGGATTTCCCGCACCAACCTGTATAACATGCACAAAATCCTCCAGCGAGCCTGCCGGCAGCGCACTGAGAATATCATAGACTGACTCGAGTTCCTGGTAAAAAGCCCGTATACCTGCCTCCTGATGAGGAAAACGGCGTATCAGGATGCCGAGAAACCTGTCTTTCTCATAAAAAACAGGAACTTCAAACCCGTTTGGCAAATGGTAATGAATCTGAACGGGGTCCGGAATGGTACGGACATCGACCCCAAGCCTGTTAAATATCCTTGTATGAAGATTGAGTGTCCCGCTCTTGTCGTCCCCTGAAAAGCCATAAAAGACAGAAGCCCCGACATCAAACGTATACCCCTGACGCGTGAATGACGCACAACTTCCTCCGGGGTACTTGTTCTTTTCAAAAGTAAGCGTGGAAAATCCGCGCTCCTGGAGAAGTGCAGCCGCCGTAAGTCCGCCAATGCCCGACCCGACAATGATAACATCTGCAGAATATGCCATTATAAAAAGACTCTGTTTTTTTGCCCTAAACTCTATTATAACAGATTCTTATATTATAATTAGCTTACTGTATGAATAATAGTTAATAATGAGAATGAACAAGTTCAACGAACACTTATCGAGCCACGAACATGACGAGTTCCCCGCATAAAAAAAACACTCCGGCACAAAAAAGCGCACTTTCCGAGAAGGAAAAAATCAAACAGCAGGAGTTCCAGGAAGAAGCGGTTGAACACATCAATGCACTCTACAACTATGCATTGCATCTGTCGATGAATCCTGACGATGCTCATGACCTGGTACAGGAAACCTATCTCAAGGCATATAAATTTTTTGATTCTTTTGAAAAGGGAACAAACTGCAAGGCATGGCTGTTTAAAATCCTTAAAAACAATTATATCAACAAATTCAGGAAAAACGCACGTGAACCGGGGAAAGTTGACTATGATCTGATCAAGGACTTTTATCATTCCATCAAGGACACCCAAAGCGACAGCGAGGACCTTAACGCAGGTTATTTCAGGTCCCTGATGCATGATGAAGTATATCAAGCTCTTAATTCATTGCCTGAAGAGTTTAAAGAAGTGATACAGTTATGTGATATTGAAGGTTTTACTTATGAAGAAATTGCAAACATGGTTGAAAGCCCTATAGGAACTGTAAGATCCAGGCTATACAGGGGAAGAAAGCTTTTACGCAGCAAGCTGAATGAGTTTGCAAAAAAATACGGGTACAACACCGACAATGAGGAAACCCCGTAATATTCACATAAAGGCGCGTATAAAAATGAGATGCTTTGCTCAAGGGAAGGAAGTGCTCAACAACCGGATCAAAACGGTTCCCGGCTTGTCAAAGCATTCTTCAGGCGCGCTGTAACACACGAATTAATCAGTACAATGAATTGCAAACAAGCCCAGGCACTTATGAGCGCAGCTGTCGACGGAGAGCTGACGCCGAAAGAACGAGAGGGTTTTGAAAAGCACATCGTGAAATGCCCGTCCTGCCTCAGTGAATTCAAGGAAGCTCAAAAAACAAAAAGTCTTATCAGGGAAAAAATTGTCAGGTTCAAGGCTCCGCAGTCCCTGGTAAACTCCGTTCTGAAACTTACCGACTCTCTATTCTGACCCACCGGAAATATTGCTTTCTTTACGGTAAAAAAAAGAAAGCTGGTCATTGCGAAAAGAAAAACATCTTTTTGGGTTTGATTTGTATGAATAAATAACTATATAACCACCTCAAGAACCGAACTCTCCTTTTAATGCAGCACTCTTAACAACACTGAATCAATCTTTTACTGATGGGCAACAAATTCACCATTGAGGAAGACGAAGTAAAAAAATGGAACCTCAGAATGCCTGAAGAGATGCTTACAGCGGTTGCCAACAGGTTCAAGCTGCTTTCCGAGCCTATGCGTCTGAAAATTATCCGAACGCTTTGCGAAAATGAAAGAACAGTCCAGGAGATTGTGAACGAAATCAGTGCAAGCCAGGCCAATGTTTCAAAACATCTTGCCCTGATGCATGACAACGGTATTGTCAACCGCAGGAAAGAAGGGTTAAAATGTTATTACAGTATCGCTGACAACAGCATTATCTTTGCCTGTTACCTCACATCCAAAAGCGTCGTGGAAAATCTTCAGGACAGACTCAGTTGGCTTCAGAAGGTTGAAAGCTGATTCACGACACACAACACAACTCCCCTTACCTCAATTCTGTCATACCCCATGTCAGAGACCTTGACAGATATGCACACCTGTCGCCGAAAAAATTGACAATAATACAGCATTGCGCACAAAAAACAGCTCAAAACAAGTTTGGCACGTGTTTTGTAGCTATTAAAGATATTGCGTGCCGCACATGGCATAAAAAACGACAATAACAGTTGTTAATAATGTACCATATAAAGGAGGAATACAATGTTAGTAAAGTTATCGAAAGACCCACTCAAAATGTTTGATGACATCTGGGACAGGACACAAACACCATCAGCACCTGCGTTCAAGGTAGACATCTCTGAAGATGAAG
>JAKSCY010000325.1 GCA_022360355.1 Chlorobiales bacterium | reverse complement strand
CATTTTTATTTCATATAAAGCATTATAGAAAAAAACCAAAGACAACATTAGAACTTTAGAGGTTTGGCAATGGAAGCCGTATTGGCAATTCGCTCCCTTTACTTCTCATGCTTTGCGATTCTATTTACCCTAAGCGCATGCATGGTTAATTATTTATACAGTCGCAAAACATTCCCGGGATTTAAGGCCTGGACTGTGGGAAGCGGACTGAGTGCTTTAGCTTTCTTGCTGATAGGGTTGCGCCACATGCTGCCTGATTTCATCTCAATCATTGTATCTAACACTCTTGGGATAACAGCCATGTTCTTTTTCTATATTGGCTTTAAAAACTTTGCAGAAGAAAAATTAAATTACCATCTCCATCTCTCATTCATTATCATTTATTCTGTCGTCCTGTTTCCTATCTTCACATATATAAGTCCTAGCTTAAAAGCCCGTGTCGTAATCGCATCGATTGCCACTGCAGGATATGCATTGATTTGCGGACTGGTTCATTATAGGCAAGGACGACGTGGCCTTATAGACTTGAATATAATGCTCATCTTGACCTTATTCCTGTTAATAGCCTTGCGGACATTTAGGGCAGTTTATTACTCTATATCTTCAAATGACATTACCGATCTAATGGCTTCTGGAGACTTGTCCGGACTACTTATCCTGATTTTAACTATCTTATCCTCTTCTTTTTTAATCTGCTTAATGCAATTGAACTCCCAAAGATTAGAGGCAGAGAACGCGAGCCTAATCGACAACCTTCAAATTGCACTAAAAGAAATCAAGACACTAAAAGGTATCCTACCCATTTGTTCACATTGTAAAAAAATCCGTGACGATAAAGGATACTGGAACCAAATTGAATCATATATTAAGAAACATTCCGAAGCAGAATTCAGTCATGGTATATGTCAAGAATGTGCAAAGAGATTTTATCCAGATTTGGACATTTACGAGTAATCAATAGGCGACACCTATGTCTATAAGTCATCTCTTCGTAGAGAAATGATCTCACCACAATATCTGGTGTCTGGTGCAGATGACCGAGATTAAAGAGTATAAAGTATATTAAATTGAATTTCTGACACCTAATGTCAGATCAAATCCAGATTTTTACACAATTTAATGCAAACTCATGTTGTCTTTCCACCTTCTTCCATATAATACTCCTAATTT
>JAKSCY010000102.1 GCA_022360355.1 Chlorobiales bacterium | reverse complement strand
TCACCTGAAATAGTACGAGAAACTCCAATATTATCCCCATCCAGTAAATTGAAACGTTTAATATCAAATAAGCGCTGACCATTAAAACACAACTCACGTCTTCTCTCCTCCTTAACCAACCTGAGAGCAGTTTGGCCGTCTGTAGCATTTAACTCATAATCAGCTCCTGTTGCATAACGTTTTTCGCGTAAAGTATTAAGATGATCCATGGCTAAACCAATATTAGCAGATCCTCCTTTACGGGCATAACATTCAGCCAGTATCAGGTGCAATTCCGGTGTGTTGATACCAACCGTAGGCTGTCCTCCAAAAAATTTGGCAATAACAAATCCGTAGTTCGCACCAAAAACCCAATCAGGCAGGCAGTTGGTCTGATAACGCAAATCATTAGCCGCGTCATATAAATTAACCAGATCAGGGTGTATATAAAACATCGAATTGCCACTGCCCACAACTTTATTAAACACGACTTCTTTATTCTCTAAAGTGACAGGGTAGTGCAATAATATGGGAATAATAGGACTCGTACCCAAGGTATTAAAGTCAATTAGTTCGTTATGTAAAGCCAAAGCTTGTGTTGCAAAATTAGCAGCCTCATCTACATTATTCATGTATAGGTGAACACGGGCCAATAAGCCTAAGGCAGCTGCATTTGTAGGCCTGTAGTTGATGTTTAACTCTAGTGTTTCAGGTAATTTATCAACCGCATTGTTCAGGTCGGCAAGGATCTGATTGTATACGCTTTGAACACTGGCCCGTTTCAGGCTTTCTTCAAAATCAATACTTAAACGCAATGGTACTCCTAAATCTTCATCAGCCGTGGCTGCGTTGTAATGTTTCGCATACAGGTTAACCAATGCCCAATAAGCAAAGGCGCGGTGCACATAAGCTTCTGCTCTCAGACTTTCCCTTTCCGCTAAGGTGCCATCTGCCGCATCCATTACCTCTGCTATCACCACATTGGCAATGTAAATTTGATTATACAGATTATTCCAATTACCATCCATCTGATCTTCGAGATAAACATG
>JAKSCY010000220.1 GCA_022360355.1 Chlorobiales bacterium | reverse complement strand
GTGTCTCCTCCGGCATCGGACAGCGTCACGAAACTCCCGATCGTACCCGAGGCCGCTCCGTCAAGCAGATAGTGCAGATCCAGCACGTCGCCGCCCGCTCCGTTACTGAAATCGGTGATCGTGTCGTTGCCGGCGTTGGTGAAGTGGTAACGGAACGTATCGATGCCCGCGTTTCCGGTGAGAGTGTCGTCGCCCGCGCCGCCGACCAGCAGATCGGCAGACGCTGTGCCTGTGAGCGCGTCATTGCCGCCAAGACCGTGGACGACTGATCCCGACAGCGTATCGCCCAGACTGTTGTCTCCAACCGTCACCCCTGCATCGAGTGTGCCGCCGACACTCCAGCCGTAGGTATCGATGAGGTACTGACGCGAAGTCGCATCGGTATACGTGACCCCCGAGGCGCCAAGAGTCACCCCGTTTTGGAGCCCGGTTTCTCCCGCTGAACTGTTGATGTCGGACCAGCCGGCAAGCAGAAGATCGTAATTGGAGACCGACATGCCGCTACTGTCGAGCATGCTGGCAGCATCAGTCAGTGCGCTGACATCCCAACCACCGATGTCCTGGTTGAACGCTGCGGCACCGGAGAACATATCATCCATTCTCGCCACGCTGCTCGTGTCCCAGCCACCGATGTTCTGGTTGAACGCTACGGCACCGCTGAACATACCACCCATGTCCACCACGCTGCTTGTATCCCAACCACTGATGTCCTGGTTGAACGCTGCGGCACTGTAGAACATATACGACATATCCGTCACGCTGCCCGTGTTCCAGCCACCGATGTCCTGGTTGAACGCTGCGGCACTATTGAACATATACCTCATATCCGTCACGCTGCTCGTGTCCCAACCACCGATGTCCTGGTTGAACACTGCGGCACTTTGGAACATCTCCGACATATCCGTCACGCTGCTCGTGTCCCAGCCACCGATGTTCTGGTTGAACACTGCGGCACCGCGGAACATCCAGGACATATCCGTCACGCTGCCCGTATCCCAGCCACCGATATCCTGGTTGAACACTGAGGCATCGTAGAACATATACTGCATATCCGTCACGCTGCCCGTGTCCCAGCC
>JAKSCY010000307.1 GCA_022360355.1 Chlorobiales bacterium | reverse complement strand
GCTCTGCTGCTGTTTTCTGGTCAGACTTTAGCTTCTTCTTTTGGTGCGGCTATCTGATTTGCAATGTCCTGAGGCACTTCCTCGTAATGGCTGAAGGTGTAAGTGTAGCGTGCCCTGCTTTGTGTCAGGCGAACAAGCTGCATGTGGAAGTCGCGGAGTGAGGACTGCGGGATGTGTGCATTGATGGTCTGAAAACGTGAATCCGCGTCCATGCCGATGATTTTTCCCCGCTTGCCGGATATTTCGCCCACGATTTCGCCGGTATACTGTTCAGGCGTCTGGACGCTTAGAGTATAGTACGGTTCGAGCAAGAGGGGTTTAGCCTTGTCAAAGGCTGCTTTGAATGCCATGCTTGCTGCGATTTTAAAGGCGAATTCGGAACTGTCTACAGGATGGTGGGAACCGTCATAGGCGACTGCTTTCAGGTCTACAACCGGATAGCCGCAGAGGACTCCTTCCGAAACGGTTTCGCGCAGTCCTTTTTCAACGGCAGGGAGATAACGGGTCGGGACCACCCCGCCTACAACTTCGCTGGCAAATGAAAAACCCGAGTTTCTTTCAGTCGGCTCAATCCTTACCCAAACGTCGCCGTATTGGCCTCTGCCGCCGGACTGTTTTTTATACTTTCCCTGTGCGGTTGCCGTAACGCGGATGGTTTCGCGGTATGGTATTTTAACCGGGCTGGTTGTAACTGATACACCGAACTTGTGTTCCAAGCGGTTTATTATGGCTTCGAGGTGTGTTTCTCCAAGCGTTTTGATGATTGTCTGATTGAACTCGGTGTCATGTTCAATGGAGAAGCTCGGGTCTTCTTCAAGAAGATGCTGCAGGCCTGAAGATATTTTTTCCTCGTCACCCTGTGCAGCAGGTTCTATGGCTGTTGCAAGCAGTGGCTCCGGAAACATAATGGGAGTTATCCGGCAATCTGTTCCCTTGTCGGCAAGGGTGTCGTTGGTATGCGAGTCTTTCAATTTGACTACCATGCCGATATCGCCGGCAAGCAGCTTCTCAACCGGGACTTTTTTCTGCCCCTGCATGGTATAGACCTGCCCGATCTTTTCAAGCTGTCCGGTTTGGGCGTCAATCAGTTCATGACCGGTTTCTATATGTCCTGAGTAGACTCTGAGGTAGGAGATTTCACCCACTCTGGGTTCAGACATCGTTTTAAAAATAAATGTAACCGTCGGGCCCTCGGTATCGGGATCAAGAAGCCTCTCATCGTTTTTCGTGCTGCAGTATGCGTGCTCCGGGCCGCGTTCTATTGGTGAAGGACAGAGGTTTACAATAGCGCCAAGAAGGCGTTCCGAACCTATAAGGTGCAAAGGAGAGGTGCAGAAAACAGGAAAAAAGGTTCTGGTGAGAAGTGCGGATTTAATACCTGCCCGCAACTCATCCTCGGTAAGATTGCCGACTTCGAAATATCGGTTCATGAGTTCTTCGTCTGTTTCGGCAACTGCTTCAACAAGCTTGAAGTGCAGGTCTTCAGCACGTTTTTTATAGAGATCGGGTATTTCGGAGACTACCATGCTGCCGGGCTTGTCGGGACTGAATTCAAGCTGTTTCATCAGGAGCACGTCAATGATGATATGGTGTCCGAGCCCTTCTTCCGCGGGAAACTGTATGGGGGTTACCAAATGGCCGAAATGATCCTGCAGCTCTTCAACGGTTTTTGTGTAGTTCGTTCTGTCTGCATCGAGCTTTGTGAGTACGAACATTGTTGGTTTGTAATATTCCTTTGTGTAGTCCCATATAAGGTCGGTGCCTACCTCTACGCCTATCGAAGTGTTGACTGTCATAAGTACGGTGTCGGCGACACGCATGGCTGATTTAACATCACCATGAAAATCAAGCAGACCGGGCGTATCGATAATATTTATTTTACGTCCGTTCCATGTGCCGTGGACAAGGCTGGAATTAAGACTGTGCTGTCGAGCAATTTCATCCTCGGCATAATCGGAAATTGTGGTTCCGTCTTCAATGGTTCCGAGGCGGTTGGTGATTTTCATTGAAAGCGCAAGTGATTCGGTAAGAATTGTTTTGCCTGAACCGGTGTGGCCGGTTATGACAATGTTGCGAAGTTGAGCAGGTTGGACGGATTGCATAGGTAGAACTCCTTGTTATTGAAATTGCCGAGGCCCGGAGCAGCCGGACGAAACTGGCGGAGCTGTTTGTTTTCTTGTTGAAACAGCCGATAAAAAGAAAAGTAAAAAAAAGTTTTGTAAGCTGGCGCAGCATTGGTAAAAAGCTGGCGAATAGGTTATAAATTCTTATGTTTAGCAGAAGAATTGCCTCCGTTGCGTACTTTTTTACTGAGTTCCTCATAACATATAAACAGAACGTTACCATGCCATTAATTACCAATGTTATTGCCCGGCAGATTCTTGACTCGCGGGGAAATCCTACTGTTGAGGTGGATGTCCTGACTGAAACATCTTACGGGCGTGCAGCCGTGCCCAGCGGAGCATCCACAGGTATTCATGAGGCTGTTGAACTGCGTGACGGAGAAGCGGGGATCTACCTGGGCAAAAGTGTGATGAAGGCCGTTGACAATGTCAACACGATTATCAATGACCGTTTGAGAGGTATGCATGTTACCGAGCAGACTGAAATTGACAACACCCTTATAGCTCTTGACGGAACACCGAATAAATCAAATCTTGGTGCCAACGCTGTCCTCGGTGTTTCTCTTGCGTGTGCAAAAGCTGCTGCCGAGTATTCCGGGCTTGCCCTTTTCCGATATATCGGAGGAACCATGGCAAATACACTGCCTGTACCGATGATGAATGTGCTGAACGGAGGAGCGCACGCGGACAACAATGTCGATTTTCAGGAATTCATGATCATGCCTATCGGCTTTTCATCCTACTCGGATGCATTGCGTTGCGGGACGGAAATTTTCCACGCTTTGAAAGCCCTTCTCAAAAGCAGGGGACTCAGTACCGCTGTCGGTGATGAGGGCGGGTTTGCTCCGAATCTTGGATCAAACGAAGAAGCTATCGAGCTGGTTATTGAAGCTGTCGGTAAGGCTGGGTACAAGGTCGGAGCGCCTGCAAAAGCAGGAGGCCTGGGAGAGGCTCAGGTGATGATTGCTCTTGATCCGGCAAGTTCGGAGTTTTATGATGCCGACCGGAAAAAATATGTTTTTAAAAAATCGTCCGGGAAAGAGCTTGATGCGGCCGGGATGGCAGAATACTGGGAAAAATGGTGTGATGACTACCCGATCATCTCGATAGAGGACGGTATGGCTGAAGACGATTGGGAAGGTTGGAGGCTGCTCACTGAAAAAGTCGGTTCCCGCGTACAGCTTGTCGGTGATGATCTTTTCGTGACCAATACCAGCAGACTTGCCGACGGCATCGATAAACGGGTTGGCAACTCTATCCTTATCAAGGTCAATCAGATCGGTACCCTGACAGAGACGCTTCAGGCCATAGATCTGGCAAAACGTAACGGTTATACCTCTGTTATCAGCCACAGGAGTGGCGAGACCGAGGATACAACCATAGCGCAGATTGCGGTTGCAACCAACGCAGGACAGATAAAAACAGGCAGTCTGTCCCGTTCGGATCGTATGGCAAAGTACAATGAATTGCTTCGCATTGAAGAGGAACTGGGTGC
>JAKSCY010000584.1 GCA_022360355.1 Chlorobiales bacterium | reverse complement strand
CTTATATAGATTCCGCAATCAAAGCTAACCAATAGCTTTGATTGCTTACGGCCGGCAAAAGCGTGGTTTTGCCGGCCTCACGAGCTCTTGCGAGCTCGGCCAAGTCCATGTGGACGCACTGACACAAGTTGCATTCCAAGAGCAACCCGGTCTTCATCTGGAGGCTGCCGGCGTTAAGGTTAATCTCGCAGAGGTTGTAAAAGGCCGGGAGGAGGTCGTAGTAGCCCAGGGGCGGGTGAGGCCGGAACCCGTCGCCTTTGAGGAGGTTTTTCCTTCCTTTCCTCCTTATGTTTTTGGCCTAGGCCGCCTTGCGATCCTTGGTCAGGCGAAGGCTCAACCGGTGGCCCAGGGCCGAAAGGGCCTCCGCGATTCGGGGCACCTTGGACTGGTGGCGGGGATTCAGGAGCCGGCGAACCTCCTTTTCATCCCAACCCAACCGCTGGGCCAGGGCGACCTTGGTCAACCCGGACTCCCGCATAGCCAGGTAAAGGGCGGCCTTGGCCGCGGTTTGAACCGGAACGTCGATCAGGTATTGACCCTTAACCCTGGCCGAAGGCTGGGGGATATCCTCCTGGTCGTCGATCCGGGCTGAGATAGCTTCGGCGAGAAGGTCAGCGGCCATATCCAAGGCCTCATCAATGGTATCCCCTTCAGTGAAGGCATCTGGTAGGTCCGGAAACTTGACCAGAAAGCCGCCTTCCCCGTTCGATTCAAGGGTTGCAGGATAGACAAAATCTCGGGCCATAAAACCTCCTCTGGGCGGCGGTGCCGACCCGGGTTATTCGATATCCTCCTTATTCAAACCCAATTGGGCCAAGAAGCCACTGACATAACCCTTGGAGCATTCTTTCTTAAGATCCTTGATGAAGGTTCTCTTTTCTCCGAAGTAGATCGTCCCATGGCTTCCTTTGCCCCTCTTGGGATCATACTTGAAGAAAAGACCTCTCTGCTTTGCTAACCGCTGAATTTTATTTTTTAACTCTCCAGCTTTCACGATAATATTATCGGTCATAAATGTCCGAATGTCAAGTGGATCCGTGTAGGTGGACCAGTGAAGCGCAACCCATCTACGCCAGTAACTTCAACGTCACTGTAATCCGGCCCAACCCACCTCCCCGTTCGCCTTGATGGTCCTTCACCGGACCCGATTACACCCCTGAAACCATATCCATCTATTTATAATATATACATAACCTGTCGTTGCAAGGAGCCTCAAGGCGACGCGGCAACCTGGTTAAACCCGGCTCCAGCGGCCTATCCTCCTACCTCCTCCACTGGAAGGAAACTGATACCTGGTCGATCAAGATCAGTGGAAACTGGAGGATTATCTTCAAATTTGACGGCCAGGATGTGGCTGACGTAGATTTATGGTCGCACTAGAAAAAGCCTACGATTTCCCTTCATGTGCGACGAAGTTTTGTGGAGGCGAGTAGGCGGAGGAAAAAAATGACTCCAAGGATGAAACCTTCCCACCCCGGTAGGATTCTTAGGGGGTACTACCTTAAGGAACTCGGCGTCTCCCAGGTGGAGTTTGCAAGTTGCCTGGGGGTATCCAGGAAGGCGGTTTCCAAGATCGTCAACGAGCACGGCTCAATCACCCCGGAGATGGCCCTCCGCCTCTCCCGGGCTCTGAAGACCAGCCCTGAGTTCTGGCTCAATCTCCAGAAGAACTACGATCTGTGGATCGCTGAGCACGAAAGCACCGCCTGGCAGAATGTGTGCCCCCTGCCCGCGCTGGAGTCCGCGACCGTCTAGTAATCCCATTACTGGCGGTATTTTTCCCGGCGGTTCCTCGTATCAGACTCTTCTGCTTCCTGGTTGAGCCCTATAGTTTGGATTAGCGAAGGGTAACCAGCCTGTCGCCATCTTCTTCACGGCTTGTCTGGAAAACGCCATAACACAAACTCCACATGGCCGAAACTGCTTTCCTTCGGCTCCTCTCCCCCTTGGGGGAGAGGCTGGGTGAGGG
>JAKSCY010000140.1 GCA_022360355.1 Chlorobiales bacterium | reverse complement strand
GGACAAAGAGCCCGGACACCATAAAGGAATAGGTATACAGGATTGCATTGAGTACCGTGGTGAACCGCGCGGCGAGAATCACGGCTGCCGTACCGACAATGAAGGTGATGATCATCGAAAGGCGGATGGTGCTTTTCTGCCTGGCTTTTGTTTTATCGAGCAGCGGACGGATGATATCGCCCGTAAAATTTCCCGATGACGCCATCATGCAGCTGTCGGCGGTCGACATGATGGCAGAAAAGTATGCTGCGATGATGATGCCCGTGACACCAACAGGCAGTACATCGCGAATCAGCATCGGCAATGCCATCTCCGGCTCAGCCTCGGGAAATACCACCCGTGCGCACATGCCGAGAAACACTCCGGCAAAAGCCATGACCGGGTACTCGAACAAGCCCGCAGTAAACCAGGCTTTCTTCGCGTCCTCCTCGTTACGACAGGCATACATTCTTTGATACAGCGTCATACCGATCGCCCAGATTGGCACAATGGTGACCATCCAGTTGATCAAGGTCGCTGGTTCGATGGCTGACAGGTAAAAATGGGTGTCTGGTAAAGCTGCCTTCAGGGCTCCCAGTCCCCCAAGCGTCCAAAGTGTAACCGGAATCGTTACAAAGATCAAGCCAAAGAGAAGAATGATCCACTGGATAGTATCTGTGTAAATCACGGCCTTCAGGCCACCAACAACTGTATAGAGAACCGTGATCAGCGCAATAACAAGCAATGAGAACAACACGGGCTCCAAACCAAAAGGATTCGACTGCAGAATAGTCGCAGAAGCAAGCTTTGCACCAGCCAGCATTTGCGCCCCGGTAAACCCCATATAACCAAGCCCGGAAATAAGGGCAGCCAGAAGCGCTACGCGATTGTCGTAACGTTCCTTCAGAAAGTCAGGATAGGTCATGAACGTTTTTTCACGGTCAATCTGCTTGATGCGGGGAATCAGGAAAACCGCAGAAAGCCATGCGCCAAGAAGTCCGGTAAACAGCAACCAGCTACCCGACAATCCCATGAGAAACCCTACACCGCCAAGACCGATTGAGAACCCCCCGCCGACATCGGTAGCAACAATCGAGAGCCCGACGTGGTAGGGATTTATGCTTCTGTTTCCCACATAGTAATCTTCTTCGCTCCTGTTCTGCCGGAAATAATACAGCCCTATCGCCAGCACCCCCAGCATATAGAGAGCAAAGATCAGGTAGTCGATCCAGCTCATACAATGTTATTATTCTTCTGGTGTTCTGCGTGCATGGCGTATGTTTGACGCCGGAACAAGCGAGATGGTCTGGTCATGATCAGACAGGAGTTGCTCGATACCGATGGCGTTCGTTTCATCAACATCATCCAGATTGAGCATCAGGTCGCAAGTGTCACAGTTCCGGTCACAGAACGTCGGTTCATAAGAATCCGGCTCCTTGTAGGTGGTAATAACACCTTCGTAGTTTCTCAAAACCACCTTGTTGGTAGACCAGGAGATCAGGTAATTTGGCATAACCGGTATTTTACCGCCGCCGCCGGGAGCATCGATCACGTATGTAGGCACACAGAAGCCACTGGTGTGACCAATCAGGCTCTCCAGGATTTCTATGCCTTTACCGACCGGTGTCCGGAAATGGGACAAGCCTTCTGAAAGGTCACACTGGTAGAGGTAGTATGGCCTGACGCGGTTTTTGACCAGTTTGTGAACCAGTGCCTTCATGATACGCGGGCAGTCATTGATACCGGACAACAACACGGTCTGGTTTCCCAGCGGGATGCCCCCATCAGCAAGCATGGCAAGCGCTGTGCGGGCCGACTGGGTAATCTCCCGAGGATGGTTGAAGTGGGTGTTGATCCATACCGGCTGGTGTTTTCCGAGGATCGCCGTCAGTTCAGGCGTGATTCTGTAGGGCAGCACAACCGGAGTGCGTGTTCCGATTCTGATGATCTCGACATGCTCGATACTGCGGAGTTCGGTGAGAATCCAGTCAAGGTACTCGTCAGACAACAGGAACGGGTCACCACCGCTCAGAAGAACGTCGCGGATCTCCGGGTTACGGCGAATATAGTCAATGCCTTTGCTGATGACCGATTTCGTCGGAATCGTGTCCTGATCGCCTACCTTGCGCTTGCGGGTACAGTGACGGCAATACATCGGGCAGGTATTGCTGACAAGCAGCAGCACCCTGTCGGGATAACGGTGCGTGATACAGGGAGCCGGACTGTCCTCATCTTCATGCAGAGGATCGGACATATCTCCTTTATAAATATGCAGTTCTTGCGGCGAGGGAACACTCTGCAGAAAGATCGGATCATTCTGCATGTCTTTTGTATTGATCAGCGACAGATAGTATGGTGTAATCGACATCGGGAATTTCTCGACCGTCTCATTGAACGCTTTGCGCTGTTCCGCTGTGAGCTGTATATCAAGGAGTGTCTCGAAGGCATCGATATCTCTGGTGCTGTGACGCATCTGCCATTTCCAATTCTTCCAGTGAGAATGATTGGCTGCCGTGTCAATGGAGTTGATAATCTGTTCCTGGGTGATTGATAAGCTCATGGGTTGGATGAATGGTTTTGTTTTTGCGCCCTTTTTCAGGTTCTTCGGGATCAAGATGACCGGCAAGTCTGTCAAGCAGGGCTGCAAGTGTTAGCTGTTCTTCAACCGAAAGCTTGCTGAAAGCCTGCGCATACCGATTCCTCATCAATTCCGGAACGGTATTGAGCATCTTCAAACCGGTATCGGTAATACCGATCTTGACTTTTCGCTGGTCTTCCCTGGATCTGGTGCGTTTGACAAGACCACGCAGCTCGAGCCTGTCGATAATGCCATTGACTGTGCTCATGCTGAGGTGAAGCTCATTGGCAAGCAGGGAAAGCGTATACTGCTTCTTCTCTGCAAGACTGTGAAGGCAAAGCATCTGAGGAGACGTGATATTGCATTCACGGTACAATTT
>JAKSCY010000086.1 GCA_022360355.1 Chlorobiales bacterium | reverse complement strand
TGGCAAAGCATCCTCCAGGGGCTGCGTATTGGCCACCCCCAACTTCGCTTGGTGGCCTCGGAGAGCAAGAACGGCGCCATCCTTTTGGACGATACCTACAACGCCTCCCCCGAGTCCACCGTCGCGGCCCTCAATCTTCTGGATGAATTGGAAGGACGCAAGATTGCCGTTTTGGGCGATATGCTTGAACTGGGCCAGTATGAAAAGCAGGGCCATCAGATGGTGGGCAACCTCGCCGCTGAGGTAGCGGATGTGTTGGTCACTATCGGCGAACGCGCCAAGACCATCGCCGAGACCGCTGAGAAAGCTGGCCTGGACAGCCAATCAATTTCAGTATTCGCAAATTCGGATGATGCGCTTAATCATTTGCAGCAAACCCTCACATCTGAGGATGTCGTCCTTGTGAAGGGCTCGCGGGCGATGCACATGGATAGCATTGTTCCCACTTTGGAGGCTCAAGCGTGACAGGTTCCGCAACCTCGCTCGTTCTGGCCGGAGTCAGCTTTGTGCTGACCGTGATTTGGGGCGGCCCGCTCATCCGTATCCTCAGGCGCCTGGAAGTGGGCGATAGCATCCGCCTCGAAGCGCCGGAACGCCACATCACCAAAGTCGGCACGCCCACGATGGGCGGCGTCATGTTCATCCTGCCCGTCCTGATGGTCACCATTCTGCTCAACGCCGTGCCCCTCATCGGCCTCAGCGGGGTGGGGCGTTCCATTCTGGTGCCGCTCGGGGCCATGCTCGCCTTCGCTCTCCTGGGCGGCATCGACGATTGGCAGAAGCTCTCCCGCCGCGAAGTGGGCGAAGGCATGAAAGCGCGCTACAAGATCCTCATCCAGATCGCGCTGGCCTCTGTGCTGGCCTATGCTTTGCGCAACGTGCTTCACGTCCCCGAACTCTTCCTGCCCGGCCTCAACCTTGAGATCAACCTTGGCGCATGGTTCTATCCCATTGCGGTCTTCGTCATCGTGGCTGCCGCCAACGCGGTTAATTTCACCGATGGCCTCGACGGCCTGGCCGGGCTGATCGCCGCCACCGCGTTCGCCACCTTCGGCGGCATCGCCCTTATCCAGGGCCAGAGCTTCCTCGCCCAATTCTGCTTCACGCTGGTGGGCGCCCTCTTCGGCTTTCTGTGGTTCAACGTTTATCCCGCCCAACTGATCATGGGTGATACCGGCTCGCTGGCCCTCGGCGCCACTTTGGGCGTTGTCGCCTTGATGACCGGGCACTGGATACTGCTGCCCCTCATCGCCATCATCCCGGTCAGCGAGGTCCTCAGCGTGATCTTGCAGGTGGCCTTCTTCCGCATTACGGGTGGCCGCCGCATCTTCAAGATGTCGCCGCTGCATTTGCACTTTGAATTATCCGGTTGGAGCGAAAGCCAGATTGTGCAGCGCTTCTGGCTCATCAGCCTCTTGTTCGCAATGGTGGGCGTGGCCCTCGCGACGGTTTAAATGAAATGGATTGGAAAGGCAAGCGCGTGGTGATTATGGGAGCAGCCCGCCAGGGGACGGCTTTGGCGCAGTATCTTGATGCCCAAGGAGCGAAAGTGCTCTTGAGCGATGCCCGCGACGCCGCCTATTTCGCCGAGATCCAGGAGCGCCTCAAGGACACCAAAATCGAATGGCGCTTTGGCGAGCAAACCCCCGATCTGCTCAAACGGGCCAAGCTGCTCTCCATCTCCGGCGGCGTCTCGCCTGAACATCCGCTAGTGCAGGCGGCGCTCAAGAAATCCATCCCCCTCACCAACGATTCGCAGATTTTCTTGGAGGTCGCGCCCTGCCCGGTGGTGGGCATCACCGGCAGCGCTGGAAAGACCAC